>RFHG01000513.1 GCA_003696465.1 Gammaproteobacteria bacterium
GGGCAGCAAGGGTAATGATGCGGAGTGTTTTCTTCATGAGATGACCTCCATGTCCCGGGCCGGCACGCGGGCCTTGATCGGAGCTTCCCTGCCAGCCCGCTAAACGGGTAGTCCGATCTTTGGGGGAATGTTCCCTCAATCCGAATTTTGGCGTGTTTGAAATGTGCTGCAAAGTCGGGTCATTCTAGGCTGGCTTCAGGCCGGTTGGTCAGGCCGGCATTTCGACGATGCAGGCCCCTCGCTATAGATCTGCTGGTCATGCTGCAGGATGTGCGGTTCCAGACTTTCGAGCGCTATCCAGTAGAACAATCCTATGTTGGACAAGGCGGGGATCCAAGCCCGGGCTGGCAATTCCATCCGAACAGTGCGATTGTGAATGACCTGCTCGCGAGGGCAGGCGAGTCGGCAGGAAATCACGAAATTGTAAAAACGGGGCTGCGAGCAACGGGACGACTGGGATGAAGGGCACCAGACTGGCATTGACCTATCGCCGTTTGCGCAAGGAGCCGGGTTCTGCCTGGGTGCTGTTGGCCTTGGAGCATGCACCGGTGGCGCTCGGGATCCTGCAGGCGCACCTGGGCGGGCGCGAATCCCGACTGCCCAGCTCCGTGCTGCACGAGCGGTTGCGGGAAGAGCTGGTTGATCTGCGGGGGCAGGGCGTGGATTTACCGCAGACGGCAGAGCAGTATCTGGCGCAGTGGCTGCGGGCCGGGTATCTGGTGCGGCGATTTCCACCGGGGGCGGCGGAGGAGGAGTACGAGCTAAGCACGGCGGCGGTGCAGGCGCTGCGTTTCGTGCAGGGGCTGGAGGGGCAGCGCGCGGTGGCCACCGAGTCGCGGCTGTCGCTGGTGATCCAGCAGTTGCGGCAGCTCGCAGAGCAGACCGAAACGGATCCCCAATCCCGCCTGGACGTGCTGTTGCGCGAGCGGGAACGGCTGGACGCCGAGATCGAGGCGGTGCGCACCGGGCGCGTGGAGACCCTGCCGCCGGATCGGGCCATGGAGCGGGTGCGGGAAGTGACCGCACTGGCGAGGGAGCTGGTGAGCGACTTCCGCCGGGTGCGGGACGAGTTTGCGCGCATCAACCGCGAATTGCGCGAGCAGATCGTGGAGAACGAGGGCAGCCGGGGCGAGGTGCTGGACAAGGTGTTCGCCGGCGTCGATCTCATCGCCGAGTCGGAGGCCGGCCGGACCTTTCGCGCCTTCTGGCGCCTGCTCACCGATCCCGAGCAGTCCAGCGAGTTCGAGGAGGCGCTGGAGCGGGTGTTGTCCCGCGATTTCAGCCACGAGCTCGAACCGGCCGAGCGGCGGTTCCTGTTGCGGCTCACCGGGGCGCTGCTGGACAACGGTGGCGAAGTGCACGATGTGATCCAGCAGTTCGCCCGCGGGCTGCGGCAGTTCGTGCAGAGCCAGGCCTACCGGGAACAGCGCCGCCTGCACGGCCTGTTGCGGGTGGCCCAGCGCCGCGCCAGGGAACTGGTCGGGGAGGTGCAGCCGACCACGGACATCGGCATGACCCTCTACCTGAGCAGCGCCGGGCTCGACTCGCTGGCCCGCTGGCGCCTGCACGATCCGTCCGGCGATCAGGCCACAACCGGCATCGAGCGGGCCGGGGAGATGACCCTGTCGCTGGAGACGGTGAGCGAACTGGTGGCCCAGTCGGAAATCGACTTTCGCAGCCTGCGGGAGCAGGTGGACCGGCTGCTGGCCGGCACGCCCCAGGTTTCCGTGGCCGAGGTGCTCGAGGCCTTTCCCGCCGAACAGGGTCTCGGTTCGGTGGTGGGCCTGCTGGCCATGGCCGCGCGCGAGGGACTTCAGGGCGAAGCGCGGGATCGGGTATGCTGGACGGGCCGGGACGGTGTGGAACGCTGTGCCTGGATCCCCCGACTGTATTTCGTGAGCGAGCCCCATGCCGGAACCGGATGAATCCTTGCCAACTGACGATGCCGGCATCGAAGCGGAGGCCGAATCCGCGGCCCTGTTCGAGGGTGATGCAGGGGAATTGCCGCTGGAGGCGCGCCGCGTGCTGGTGCAACTGCTCATCGGCCCGTCGCTGGACGGCCGCCGGCACCGGCACCTGTGGCCGGCGCTGCTGCAGCATCGGGACGCGATCCGCTCGCGCCTGAACGATCTGTTCCTCGACCTGGTGCTCGACACCGATCAACAGGTGGCCTTCGTCCGCCAGGCCGAGACCGGCGATCTGGACGCGCCCATCCTGTTGCGCCGTGCGCCGCTCACCTTCCTCGAATCGGCGCTCCTGCTCCATCTGCGCGGACTGCTCGCCGAGGCCGAGCTGCGGGGCGAGCGGGCCGTGGTGTCCCAGGACGAGATGCTGTCACACATGCAGCTCTATGAACGCCATCTCAATACCGATCCGGCCGGCTTCGAGCGCCGGGCGAAGGCGGCCATCGAGAAGGTCAAGAAGAACAGCCTGATCAGCGCCATTCGCGGCAGCGAGGGACGCTTCGAGATCTCGCCCACCCTCGGCCTGCTGTTCTCGGCCGAACAGGTGGCGGAACTGGCGCGGATCTATGCGCAACTGCGCGGCACACCGGCGGAGGCGGAGCCATGAGCGGGCAGAACGATCTGTTCCTGGATGTTTCCGACCGGGAACGGCGGCGGCAGTTTCGCCTGTGCCGGTTGCAGGTGTACAACTGGGGCACCTTCCACGGCCTGCACGACATTGCCATCGCCCGGCGCGGTTTTCTGTTCGTGGGCCGCTCCGGTTCGGGCAAGTCCACCCTGCTCGACGCCATCGCCGCCCTGCTCACGCCGCCCCAGTGGCTCAGTTTCAACGCCGCCGCCCGCGAGGGCGATCGCAGCCGGCGCGATCGCAATCTCGTGAGTTACGTGCGCGGCGCCTGGGGCGATCGCACCGACGAGGCCTCCGGCGCCATCGCCACCCATTACCTGCGCCGGGGCACCACCTGGTCGGCGCTGGCGCTCACCCTGGCCAACGAGGAAGGCGCGCGGGTGACCCTCGTTCACCTCTACTGGATCCGCGGCGCCGGCACTGCCACCGGCGACGTGCGCAAGCACTTCATGATCGCCACGCGGGACTTTGACATCGCCACCGAACTCGACGACTTCGACCTGGACGTGCGCGCCCTCAAGCGCCGCCTCGAAGACGTGGATCACTTCGGCGACACCTTCCGCCCCTACGGCGAACGCTTTCGCCGCCTGCTCGACATCGAATCGGAACAGGCCCTGAAGCTGCTGCACAAGACCCAGTCGGCCAAGAACCTGGGCGATCTGAACAGTTTCCTGCGCGAGTTCATGCTCGACCGGCCGGACACCTTCGACGCCGCCGACCGGCTGGTGAGCGAATTTTCTGAACTGGACGCCGCGCACCGGGAAGTGCTCACCGCCCGCCGCCAGGTGGAGACCCTGCAGCCGGCCCGCGAGGATCACAACAGCCTGCAACGGCTGGACGCGGACATCGCTGGTAACGAGCGTCTGCTCACGGTCATCGACGCCTATGCGGACGAACGCCGGCTGGCGCTGCTGGCGGCGGCCATCAACGAACGGCAGGGCAAGGCGCTGGGGCTGCAGGGGGAAATTACCACTCAGGAGGAGCGCCTGCGCCAGGCACGGGAGACGCTGCACGATCTGGAGCTGGCCCATCGCGAACGGGGCGGCGAGCGGATCGCCCGTTTCGAGGAAGAGCGGCGGCGCCTCGAGGCCCGGCGCGACGAGCGGCTGAAGAAACGCGGCGCCCTGGAAGAGGCCTGCCGCGTGCTCGACTGGCCCGTACCCGGCAATGCCAGTGCCTTTGGCGAGCGGGTGATGGAAGCCCGCAACGAGCTCGATGCCTGGCAGGCGCAGGAGGACGAACGGGAGCAGCAACGGGATGCGCTGCGCGATCGCCAGAAGGCTTTGGCGCAGGAGTTCGCCGAGCTGCGGCGGGAGATCGAGGCCATGGAGCGCCAGCCCTCCAACATCCCCGCCCACATGCTCGAGTTGCGGGCGCGACTGGCCGAGGCGCTGGACTGTGCCGAGAGCGAGCTGCCCTTCGTCGGCGAGCTGCTGGAGGTGCCCGAAGCGGAAGCGTCCTGGCGCGGTGCCATCGAGCGGGTGTTGCACGGCTTCGCCCTGTCGCTGCTGGTGGACAAGGTCCGCTACGCCGGTCTCACCGATTGGGTGGATGCCCATGCCCTCGGTGCACGGCTGGTCTATTACCGGGTCGGTGATGCGGTGCGCGCCGGCGGTGTCACGCCGGGCCCCCAATCGCTGTTTCACAAGCTGAAAATCAAGGAGACCGTATTCCGGCCCTGGCTGGAAGCCGAACTCCTGCGCCGCTTCGACTATGCCTGCGTGGACAACCTACGGGACTTCCGCAAGGCCGAGCGGGCCATCACCCGCGCCGGTCAGGTGCGCCATGGCCGGGCGCGGCACGAGAAGGACGATCGCCGGGCAATCGACGATCGCCGCCACTGGGTGCTCGGCTTCGACAACCGCGAAAAGCTGGCGCACTTTCGCCGGCGCGCCGGCGAGGTGGGCGCGCAGATCGCCGAGGTGGAGGCGCAACTCAATCAGTTTCGTCAGGAACGGGAGAAGGCGCGCGAACGCATCCAGGCCTGCACGCGGATGGCCAACCTGGAATGGGCCGAGGTGGATGTGGCCTCGGTGTTGGATCGCCTTGCGGAGATCGATCGGGAACTGCAGGCCCTGCGCGAGCGCAACGCCGAACTGCGCGATCTGGATCGGCAGATCGGCGAGCAGCGAAACCGCGTCGAACAGTTCGACGAGGCGCTGCGCGCCCTGCGCACCGAGCTTGCGGTACTCGAGAAGGAGATGGGCGAGTACGGCCGTCAGCAGGAAGAGGTCGCGCGCCGGCTGGAAACGGCCGTGCGGCCCGATGATGCCGAGCGGGAGACGCTCGCGGCCCGGTTCGACCAGGCCGGCCGTCTGAGCCTTCGCAATCTCGACGAGCGCCGCCGCAAGGCGGAGCGGGCGATCAATGCCGAACTGACCCGCTTGCGCGAGCAGCGCGCGGAGTGCATCAAGCGCATCGAGCAGGCCTTCGCCGCCTTCAAGAGCGAATGGCCCGAAGCGGCCAGGGACATGGACGCCACCCTGGACTCGGCGCCCGATTTCCTGCAACTGCTCACGCGCCTGGAGCACGACGGCCTGCCCCGGCATGAAGAGCGGTTCTTTACCATGCTGCGCGAACAGAGTAGCGAAAACCTGGCCGCGCTCAACACGCGGCTGTCCCAGGCGCGCAAGGCCATTCGCGAGCGCATGGAAGTGGTCAACGAGGGACTGGCCGAGGCCGAGTTCAACCCCGGCACCCATTTGCAGATCGAGGTGGTCGAGCGGCATCTGCCGGACGTGCGGGATTTCCAAAGCCAGGTGAGCGAGATCCTCAGCCATGCCTGGTCGATGGGCGGGAAGTCGGCGGATCGCCAGCGGGCGGAACGGCGCTTCGCGCAACTCAAGGAACTGGTGGATCGCCTCGCCGGAAACGATGCGGAAACCCGCCGCTGGCGCGATCTGGTGCTGGACGTGCGGCTGCACGTGGAGTTCATCGGCCGAGAGCTGAACGCCGAGGGCGGCGAGGTGGAGATCTATCGCTCCGGTGCCGGCAAGTCCGGCGGCCAGCGCGAGAAACTGGCCACCACCTGCCTGGCCGCCGCGCTGCGCTATCAGCTCGGGGGGAGTGAGGAAGGGCTGCCCCGTTATGCCGCGGTGGTGCTGGACGAGGCCTTCGGCAAGGCCGACAACGAATTCACCGAGCTGGCCATGGGCATCTTCGAGCGTTTCGGCTTCCAGATGATCGTGGCCACGCCCCTCAAGGCGGTCATGACCCTGGAGCCGTTCATCGGCGGGGCCTGTTTCGTCGAGATCACCGACCGCCGCCATTCCGCCACCCTGGCCATCGAATACGACGAGACCCGCCAGCGTCTCGATCTTCCCCGGCAGGCGCATGGCCAAGAGCAAATGGCTTGATCCCGAGGCCCTGATCGCCCGGCTGCGCACCCGCTGCCAGCGCCAGCGCAGCGCCTGGCTGCAGGGGGAGGGCGAATGGCCCCTGCGCCTGCCCCTGGGCGTGCCCACCGAAAGGGAGGCGCAGCAGCATCTCGAACGGGTACACCAGTGGGTCGAGGCCTGGAACCGGTGGCCGGGACCGGGCCGCATCGAATGGGCCGAACGGCGCTGGTCCAGCCTGGGCAGGCAGCAGGTGCCTGAACGAATCACCTTCGATTCGCCGCTCGAGGCCATGAGCGCATGCGGGCTGGAAGCGGCGTGGCGCACCGCGGAAGAACGGCTCGCACGGATCCGCCAGCACTGGCCGACGCTGGCATCGCACGCCGTGCGCAACTGGACGGTGCTGGCCGAATGGCCGGAGAACGACTTCGAACGCCTGTGGCGGCTGCTCGACTGGCTGCTCGCCCATCCCGATTCCGGTCTCTTGATCCGCCAGTTGCCTGTGCCCGGCGTGGATGGTAAGTGGCTGGAAGGCCACCGGCGGGTCGTCACCGACTGGCTGGCGCGCCTGCAAGGCCGGGAAGGCGGCGAGGATCTGTACGCCCTTGCCGGCCTGCGCCGGCTACCCGTGCGTTTGCGCATGCGGATCCTGGATGCGGATCTGCGCCGCAAGCTGGGTGGTCTGGGCGACATCGAGGCCCCCGTCGAGGACATTGCCGCGCTCGATTTGCCCCTTTCCTGCGTGTTCATCGTCGAGAACCTGCAAACCGGCCTGGCCTTCGGCGATCTGCCGGGCACCATCGTGTTCATGAAACAGGGCTATGCCGTCGAGCCCTTCGCCGAAATCACATGGCTGCGCAAACTGCCCGTTTACTACTGGGGCGATCTCGACACCAACGGTCTGGCCATCCTCTCCCGCCTGCGCACCCGCCTGCCCGGCGTGCGTTCCCTGCTCATGGACGAGAAGACGCTGCTGGATCATCGCCCCCTGTGGGGACATGAGCCGCGTCCCGCACAGGCGAAGATCCTGCCCGGCCTGACGGAGGAGGAAAGTGAACTCTATCGCGGCCTGCGCGAAAACCGCTGGGGCCCCGGCGTGCGGCTGGAACAGGAACGCATCGACTGGGACTATGCCTGGCAGCGGATTCGGCAGGCAGTAGGAGTTGCTGGATCCCGTCCACACGACCAATAGGCAATGGCAGGCTCAAACGAGGGTGATCAGGAATGACTCGATTTGCCTGTACCCTCGCGGGCGGGCTAGAATAACCGGCTGATTTCATGGCCGAACCCGCATGCGGGCCGCTGGCGCCGGGCGCCCGTCCGCGGCGGGTTCGCACTTTATTCACGACACTGAACCGGA
>RFHG01000084.1 GCA_003696465.1 Gammaproteobacteria bacterium
CTAGCCCGTATTATTCACGAGTGAAATAGAAAAGGGGCGGCTTCCAGTGTAATATGTTGGTGTGAAACGACTTATTACACGAAAGGAGAAGCTCGCCCCTATGACACAGTGTACACCAAAAGCTCGTGTTCATCTCCACTCACAGCGGCCCCTAGATATCCAGTTCGATGCCCCGGCGATTTCATCCGATGGTGGCGGGATTCTGCTCCGCCAGGTGGATGATCGGTTGGGACTGAGTTCGTGGTTTGCCGAGTGTCTGCCGGATAACCGCCGGCGCGGTCGCATACGCCACTCTCGGCAGGAGCAGGTACGGCAGCGGCTGTTTCAAATCGCGTTGGGTTACGAAGACTGCAATGACGCCGACAGGCTTCGCCACGATCGGTTATTGCGCGCCATCTGCGGTCGTGACCCGGAGGACGAGATTGGCCTGAGTTCGCAGCCGACGCTCAGTCGACTGGAAAATGCGATCGATGGTGCAACGCTCTGTCGCCTGCTCAATCGTTTTGAGGATCGTTACGTCGACGGCCTCGATGCTGACACAGAAGTCGTCGTTCTGGATATCGATGCGACGTGCGATCCGACGCACGGTGGACAGCAGCTATCCTTCTTTCACGGTTTTTACGACACATACATGTATCACCCGTTGCTGCTGTTTGACGGAGAAGGAGAGCTGGTCAGCGTCCTTTTGCGTCCAGGCAATAACCACGCCAGTCGTGGGGCGATCGGCATACTTGAGCGCGTGATCCGTAAGCTCAAGCGGCGTTTCGCCGACGTGCAGATCGTCGTTCGTGGCGATAGCGGTTTTGCGATGCCAAAGCTGATGCAGCGGGTGGAGGCGCTCAATGACGAGCTGGGTGACATCGAGTATGTGTTTGGTCTGGCGCGCAATCCCGCGCTGGAGCGACTGGCCGCTGAGCCGCTGGCCGAAGCCAGGTGCCGCTATGTGCAGAGCCGGCGCACGGTGCAGTACATTACCGCCGACCACTATGCCGCGGCAAGCTGGCCCCACCACCGACGCGTGGTGATCAAGGCCGAATGGATGAGTTATGGTGCAAATCCCCGCTTTGTTGTGACCTCACTACACGACTTCTCACCCGACCTGATCTACCGCGCCTACTGCCAGCGCGGGCAGTGCGAAAATTACATCAAGGACCTCAAAAACGCACTCTTTGCCGATCGACTCAGCTGCTCGACCTGGCGGGCCAATTTCTTCCGCCTGCTGCTGCACGCTGCGGCTTACCGTCTGATGTTTGCGTTGCGCCAGGCGGTCCGGACCATCAGCCCGCAGCGGGGGCGCTGGCAATTCGATACACTCCGCTTGCGCTTGCTCAAAGTCGCAGCCTGGGTAACCCGCTCAGCGCGCCGCATTGTCGTTCGCCTGCCGCGATCGTTTCCACTCGCTGATCTCTTCCGTGCCCTGGCGGCCGCACTCGACCCTCCACCAGAACCCGTGTAGGCCGCTCCACATTGTCTTCCTGCCCGGCCGCACCTTCGCGCGCCCTGCCGCAGTCTGCCCGTCAACGCAAAATCGCGCCACTTTCGACACATCCTGCGCCCTCTGAAACACCGAAATGGAGCCTCCACGCACCCTTGGCGCTCAGAGATCGCTTCCGCTACACACCAACTCCGAGTGAATCGCGTTCATGAATAATCCGGGATAGACGCCCGTCCGGTCTTTGGCCGGCCAGATGGGCCCCAGATCAGGTCCGCGCAGACGAACAACGACCTCGGGTGCTTGCTTACGCTGAGGATGGTGCAGCGGCTGCCTGCGGCTCTTCCCACAGTTCCGCCAGCATCGTGCGCTGAATCAGCCGCTGGCCGGGCGCCAGCGCTTCGGCGAGGCCATTGAGCAGGATCATCGTTCGTCTGTCTCTTATACAC
>RFHG01000085.1 GCA_003696465.1 Gammaproteobacteria bacterium
CCGAATTGATGCAGTTGGACAGCGGAAAGTCGATGATGCGGTACTTGCCGCCGAAGGGAACGGCAGGCTTGGCACGCCACTTGGTCAGGTTCTTGAGGCGCGAACCCACGCCGCCTGCCAGCACCAGGGCAATGCTGCGCCGCGTCAGCTGGCTGACCGCCCCCGCCTCCACGTAGTACTTGTATTGCTTGCGTTGATCCACTTCTCGGGTCATGGGTCATCATCCTCCTTCGGCAGGCAGGCCAGGGCCAGTGCCCCCTGGATGCCCGGTTCTTCGACCAGGCTGCGATAGATGGGGGTCTGGCGAACCACGTCGCTCATCACGCCCCGCTGGTTGATTCGGTCGATGAAGTCTGCATCGAGCCATCGTGCGACATGCCGGGTCATGCCACCCGTGAGATAAATCCCCCCGCCGGGTTTGAACAGCAGGGCCAGGTTGCCCACCCATGCGGCCAGGCAGGACAGCCACAGGCGGATGCTGTCCATGGCCGCTTCATCTCCTGCCTCGGCCATGCGCAGGATTTCCGGGGTTTCGACCTTCGGTTCCTGCTGCCGGGCGAGAAAGGCATGGATCCAGGCAAGCCCGGGGCCGGAGACCACGCGTTCCCATGATACGAAAGCAAACTTCGTGCCCAGCCACTCGGCCAGGGCCCGCTGGCTGGCGGTTTCGGGTGCAAAGCCGCTGTGGCCGCCCTCGGTGGCATGAGGCAGGTCCGGTTGCCGGGCATCCGCGATCCAGGCAAGGCCCAGGCCGGTGCCAGGCCCAGTCACCACCACGGCATGATCCGGCCCGCTGTGCCCCTGTTGCAGCGGTTCGGCCCTAGCGGGTGGCAGCACCCCGAGCGCAGCAGCCTGGAAGTCGTTGACCAGGCGTATCCGGGCAGCGGGGAACAGGGTTTGCAGCTCACTGCGCGAGGCCGTCCAGGCGATGTTGGTCAGGGGAATGCATTCCGTACCGGGCGTGACCGGGGCAGGCAGCGCCAGGATCAGCTGCCCGACCGCTGCGGGTTCCAGGCCAAGCCGTTCACAGCCGCGCGCGAGCAGGGCTCCGAGTGAAGGATAGTCCCGATTGGACAACCGGACCATGCGGGGCGGGTCGGAGCACTGGTTCCGCCATGCCAGGCGGCTCCATGTTCCGCCAATGTCTGCAACCAGATGTACGCGCATTTCCTCCCATGCCTCGTCCACTCCCTGTGTTCCATGGCGCATCGCTCTGCGTCGTCATGGTGCAAGCATCCTTTTTACGCACCGTTTGATGGCAATTCAAGCCTAAAGTGATGAGACATGCCGCATACTGATCCAGGTCAAGGCATGGCCTGTCACAGTGGCTTCACTCTCTGGCATGATAATGGCATGACCAGTATCCCCGATGGATGTGAAGCCCGGATGACACGATGACCACACCTGTTGCACTGCCCGCCTGGAAGGCGCTTGAGGAACACTATGCCGAGGTGCGCGATCTGCACATGCGTGACCTGTTCGCGCAGGACCCGGAGCGCTTTCCGCGCTTTACGGCCCGCCTCAACGATATTCTCTTCGACTACTCCAAGAACCGGATCACCGACCGCACCCTGACGCTGCTGCTGGATCTGGCACGGCAGGCCGATGTAGAGGGCTGGCGCGAACGCATGTTTGCTGGCGAGCCCATCAACCATACGGAGCAGCGTCCGGTGCTGCATGTGGCGCTGCGCAACATGAGCGGCAGTCCCTGCCTGGTGGACGGAGAGGACATCATGCCCGAGATCCGCCGTGAGCGGGACCGGGTGTACGACCTTGCACGCCGGATTCGCTGCCGGGAGTGGCGGGGCGCGACCAACCAGCCGATTACCGATATCGTCAACATTGGCATCGGCGGCTCGCATCTCGGCCCCGAGATGGTAACCCAGGCCCTGCGGCCCTATGCCGTGCACGATCTGCGCCTGCACTTTCTCAACAACCTGGACGAGAACCATATCCTCAATACCCTCGAGGCGCTCAATCCGGAGACCACGCTGTTCATCGTGGCCTCCAAGAGTTTCACCACCCAGGACACGATGGTGAATGCCGAGTCG
>RFHG01000514.1 GCA_003696465.1 Gammaproteobacteria bacterium
ATGAACATTCCGGGTTATCGGGTCGAGAAGGAAATCGGGCGGGGGGGCATGGCCAATGTCTGGCTGGCCCGGCGTGAATCGGACGGTCTGGCGGTCGCGGTCAAGGTGATGCACGCCAATCTGGCCAGCGATCCGTCCCTGGTGGAGCGCTTCATTGCTGAGGGGGAGACCCACGCCCAGTTCGAGCATCCGCAGATCATCCGCATCCACGAGGTCCTTCGTCTTGGAGACGGTCGCCCGGCGCTGGTCATGGACTACCTGGAGGGGGAGACCTTCAAGGATCTGCTCAAGCGCGAGCAGCGCCTGTCTCCCGAAGCCCTGTTCAACCTGCTGAAGCCGGTTCTGGCGGCTCTCGATCATATCCACCGCAAGGGTTTCGTCCACCGCGACATCAAGCCGGAAAACATCTTTCTCTGTCGCAGCCGGGGGCCGGTGCTGATGGATTTCGGCATTGCCCGCCAGGTCGACCGCAACACCCGCTTTACCGAGGCGGGCATGGCAATCGGCACCCCGCACTACATGAGTCCGGAGCAGGCGCGCGGCGAGAAGACGGATCACCTGACCGACATCTACGCCGTCGGCGTCATGATCTACGAAGCCCTGACCGGCCGTGTCCCCTTCGATGCCGCCGACTCCTTTGCCATTGCCATCAAGCATATCCAGGACGTCGCCGCTCCTTTGCCGGCCGAACTGGAGCGCCTGCAGCCACTGATCGACAAGGCCCTGGCCAAAGTTGGCAGCGACCGTTACCAGACCGTGGCTGATTTGCTGGCCGACTTTGAAAAGGGTCTGGCCGGCAAGCTGGAGCCGACCCGGCCGGTCAGTGCCGCGCCGCCCAGGGGAACCGAGGTGATTCGCGGCGCCGGCACCGAGGTGACAGCGGCGCCGAAAAAACGCGCACCCGTGCTGGCGCTGGTGGTCGGGGTGGTGCTGGCGGTAGCGGCGATCGGCGGCTACCTGGCCCTGCAGTCGAAACCATCCCCGAGAATCGCCGGCGGCGGTGGTGGCGGCGCGCCACCGGTGGCAAAAGGAACGGCGCCACAGCCCGTTGCCCCGGCGCCGGTACCGGTGAAGCCGGGCGCGCCGACCGTGGCAGCACCGTCGAAGGGGGCTGATGTCGCCGCGGTGCTGGCCGGAAACCACGCGCTTAAGGAAGCCCGGGCCGAACTTCAGGCCCTGTTGCGCGCGGTTGACCGGGACGGTCCCGGCAGTTTCAAGTCTCTGCTGGCACTGCGCGAGAGGGTCCGCGCCGAAAAGGATCTGGCCGATCTCGATGGCGAACTGGTGCCGGCCATCAACAAAACCGGTCGCAGGGTGGCTCTCGACCTGGTCCGGCAGCGAAAACTCTCTTCTCCGGCTGGAGCCTGCGCCCGCGACATCATCGAGGCCTGGCTCAAGACCGGTCTGCGTGACGGCGGCCAGGAGGAAGCGGTGGCCGGAGGTGTCAAGGCCTACCTGGCGCTGGCCAGGGCCGCCCTGAAGCAGGGGGACGAAGGCAAGGTCAGCGGCTGGCTTGAAAAGGCCCGCGACTTTGCCGGCCTGCTCGGCGACAGGGGCGGAAAGCTTCTGGCGGGCACCGACTATGCCGCCATGGGTGACGAACTGAAGCAGTTGCGGCAGCGCCGGATCGCCCGCCAGCAACAGCAGGAAGCCCGGCGCCAGCAGCAGCGGGCACTGCTTGACCAGGTTTGGGCGCTGTTGCAGCAGAACCAGCCCTGGCAGGCCGAAGCCCAGCTGGCGGAGATCGATACGGGGATCCTGCCGGAAACGGAGGTGAAAAGCGCCAGAACCGCTGTTGTGGCGGCCATCGGCATGCGCCGGAGTCAGGCTGACAGCCTGCTGGAACGGGCGCGCGAATCGGTCACGAAATCCCGCTTCGGGCGGGCACTCGATTTCTGCGACGAGGCCCAAAGGGCCTATCCGCGTGACGGCCTCGATCTTTCCGTCTGCGACGAGGCCCGGCGGCGCAAGGCGGAACTGCTCGGCAGCTGGGCCCAGCAGAACAATGTCGATGATATTACCGTGATCAAGACCAAATAGATCGTTACAGGAGGGGACAGCTCCATCATCCCCGCCATCCCTATCAACCCAGGAGGAAAGGAGCACATGATGAAACGAGGAATGAAGCTGGTGGTTGCTGTCGTGCTGGTCTGCTTTATCGGCGCCAGTCTGTCTGGTTGCGCGGCCCAGGGGAACGGCACCTGGGGAGCGAAAAAGACCGGCGCCTTGGGAGGTGCCCTGGTTGGCGCCATCGTCGGTTTCAAGGAAAGGGGGCTGGCGGGTGCCCTGGTCGGCGCGGCGATCGGTGGCGCGGCGGGTTATGCCGTCGGGGCCATGGTCGACTATGTGCGTGAGAAGGACGCGGCCCAGGTTTACAACGAGTACGGCCGCGATCGGCGCATCGTCTTTGAGGACATGCAGCTCTCCAAGACCGCGCTGCAGGGCGGGGAAAAAGGTAACCTCGAACTGCATTACGCCGTTATCGATCCCAACCCGTCAGCCCGCAACAAAGTCGATCACACTATCGAGTACTGGAAAGGGGATCAAAAGCTGCACGAGAACACCGTCAGCAAGACCGTCAAGCCGGGAGGCTACAAGGCCAACTTCCCCCTTTCTGTGCCCAAAGGGGCCGACGAGGGAGAGTACACCGTCGTTGCCAAGCTGAATGCCGTCGGCCAGACCGAAACCCAGATGCGCAGCTTCCGGGTTTTCTACGCCCGCAACGAGCAGGGCGTGCTGCAGGTCGCTTCCGTTACGCCTTACTGACAGAACGTCGGGGCCCGGACCACCCAGGTTCGGGCCCTTTCGTGAGTCGAGGTAGAGCGGGAAAAGCAGGAGACAG
>RFHG01000515.1 GCA_003696465.1 Gammaproteobacteria bacterium
CACGTCGATGTCGAAGCGGCGTTCGGCCGGCGCCGCCTTGCGCTCGGCCACCACCTGCTCCACCGGCGGCAGCAGCGCTGCCTGCACCCGGGCATCCACTGGCGGTGGTGCCACCCTGGCGGGAGCGGCCTTTACCGTCGCTGGCGGACTATCGGGGTTCGTCGCTTCCTCGCGCACGGGCTGCTGGCCGCAGCCTGCAATCAGCAGGGCCAGCAGCAGGGTCAGCAGGGAAGGGGAGTACGCTCGCATCATCGGCTTGCCTTCTTCAGCTTGAGTGCGGGCAGACGCAGCTCGATGCGCCTGCCCCTGGTTTCGAGAATCACACGCTCTGGATGGATGGCCACCACCCGCGCGCCATCCACCCGCTCGCCGGGGGCCACGGCGCGGCCGTTGATGATGGCCACGCGGCGACCCGGCGAGACCAGTACCGAGCTCAGGTACCAGCGTGGGGCCCGGGCCTTGGCCGCAGGTGCAGCCACCTCGATGCGTGGCGGCTGCATGGGGTCGGGCAGCGCCTCGTCTGCCGCGCTGGCGGCCATGGGCAGCAGGAGCAGGGCGAGCAGGCCGCCCATGCGATGCAGGCGCTTCATGACCGGAACCCTAGCCACCGATCAGCCCCTCCTCCACACTGAGGGTGAACAGCCGCAGGCGCACATGGGTCCTGGGCCAGCCCCGCTCCGGGTCGGTTTCGAGTTCCAGAGCCTGCCAGTAGAAGCGCCAGTCGAGCGCCTCCAGGCGCTCCACATAGGCCAGCGCCTGGGGAAAACTGCCGTCGAAACGCAGTTCCACGGGATGACGGAACACCAGCGGTTCGCCTTCCGCCTTCGGCGCATCCACCAGCGCCTCGGCCGCCTGTTCATCCACCTCGGGTGGCGCCCTGAGTGCCACTTCCACCGGCTGCGACTCGAGGCCGATCAGCTCCAGCTTCGGCTCGCGCGCCATGATGTCGCGCAGCAGCAACGGCATCTCGCGCGGCGGAATCAGTGCCAGGCGCAACCCGGCCAGGCGGCCGTCCAGCTGCTCCTGTTCGGCCTGTAGGCGGGCGATGCGCGCCCTCACCTCGGCGTTGGGGTCACGGGCCAGGCGGGCCTGCATGATCTGAACCGACTGCTCCAGGGCCGTGGCCTGCTGCTGCAGTGTCTGCAGGCTGCCCTGCAGGCGCTGGTTGTCCTTCTGCAGCGGGGAAAACCAGAACGCATCCCAGCTC
>RFHG01000086.1 GCA_003696465.1 Gammaproteobacteria bacterium
AGAATGTGGTGTTTCATGTGCCTGCTCCGTGTTGCAGCCTGTCGAGTTCTTGTAAACGAAGCCTAGCAGGTGGATGGGTGTCATGAAAGAGTGAATGCAAACGGTCGCCGACCAGCGGGGTGGCATTGTCCCGATAGAGCTTGAGCAGGGCACGGCGCAGCCACTCCGGGTGCGTCAGGTGGGCTGCATGACGGTCGGCCTGGAACTCGTGCCGCCTTGACCAGGCATTGAGCAGGGGTTCGAGCCAGCTCGTGATCCACGGCAGCAGGAGAAAGAAGCTGACGAGTCGGGTGGCCTCGTCGGGTGTGGTGACTCCGCCCAGGTGTGAAAAGGCCGGTTGGTGCATCACCTGATCGGCCAGCCAGAACAGCAGGGTGCCGAGCAGGGTCGAGACAACAATCCCCTGCTGGACATGGTGGAACCGGTAGTGGCCGAGTTCGTGCGCCAGGACGGCAAGGATTTCGTCATCATCGAGCGTCTCCAGCAGGGTATCGTAGAAGACGATGCGCTTGTTTTTGCCCAGGCCGGTGAAGTACGCATTGCCGTGACTGCTGCGCCGGGAGCCGTCGATGATGAAAATGCCGTCGGCATGGAAGCCCTCGCGCGCGAGGAGTGCCTCGATGCGTGCCTTGAGCGGGCCATCGGGCAAAGGGCTAAACCGGTTGAACAGCGGGGCAATGAGTATGGGCCATATCCAGCCCATGAGCAGACTGACGAGGCCCAGGCCCAGCCCGGCCCACAGCCACCAGTTGGGCACATGACGCATGATCCACAGCAGGGCCAGCAGCAGAGGCGCACCCAGCAGGACCGACAGCATAAGTAGCTTCACGCGATCAAGAAAGAAGAGGGCAGGGCTCATGCGGTTGAAGCCGTGGCGCTGTTCGATGTCGAACTGGCGATACAGGTCCAGCGGCAGCTCGGCCAGGGCATTGAAACCAAAGACCACGGCAAACAGCCCCAGGGCATGCAGGCGCCAGTCGGAGGTCAGGCTGCGCAGCAGCGCATCGACCTGACCCAGCAGTCCGCCTGCCAGCCAGAGGAGGGTGAGGGTTGCAGCCAGGAGCAATTGCCAGCGATGAAGCCTGATACGATCCAGATGGTAGGCCACGGCACGCTGATGCTGTTCGGGTGTGATCTGGCCATTCCAGGGGGATGGTACGTCAGTGGCCCGGCGCAGGGTGCGTGCTTCGCGCTGGTCGAGCCATAGATGCAGGGCGGTGGTCAGTGCCACCAGCAGGACAATGATCTGTTCAACACCCATGTGTTTTTCACCTCACGCCCTGCGGGGCGTGCTTCGCTTGATCGGTCAACCGGGCCTGTGCCAGAGTGTACGCTCACGGGGCCCGACAGTCCCCCCACACCCATCCATCCACGGATTTTCCGCATGCAGAACAAGGACAATCTCATCTGGATCGATCTCGAAATGACCGGCCTTGACCCGGATCATGACCGCATCATCGAGATCGCCACCATCATCACCGATCGCAATCTCGAGATCCTGGCCGAGGGCCCGGTACTGGCCATACACCAGCCCGACTCGATACTCGAGTCGATGGACGAGTGGAATACCCGGCAGCACGGGCAATCCGGGCTCATAGAGCGCGTGCGCAACAGCGATATCGACGAAGCCGAGGCCGAGCGCCAGACCCTGGAGTTCGTGCGTCAGTGGGTACCGGAGCGTACCTCACCGATGTGCGGGAACAGTATCTGTCAGGACCGGCGCTTCCTCGCGCGCAGCATGCCGCGGCTCGAGGCCTGGTTCCACTATCGTCATATCGATGTCAGCACACTGAAGGAACTGGCACGCCGCTGGGCACCCGAGTTGGCAAAGGGGTTCAGCAAGGAGTCCAGTCATCTGGCGCTGGATGACATCCGCGATTCGATCGACGAGCTGCGCTACTACCGCGAGCACTTCATTCGCCTGCCCGAGGCTGGATGATCAGTCGCCATAAAGTGGCGGAGCAAGTTCGGTATTGACGCCATCCAGCTCGGGGTTGCGCTCCGGATAGTCGAGTGTGTAGTGCAGCCCTCGGCTCTCCTTGCGGCTCATGGCCGAGCGGATGATCAGTTCGGCCACCTTGGCCAGGTTGCGCAGCTCGATGAGGTCCGATGTGATGCGGAAGTTGCTGTAGTACTCGTCGATCTCGCGCAGCAGGAGCTGAATGCGATTCATGGCGCGCTGCAGGCGCTTGTCGGTGCGCACGATGCCCACGTAATCCCACATGAACCGGCGCAGCTCCTGCCAGTTGTGCGAGACCACGACCATCTCGTCGGAATCCGTTACCTGCTGTTCGTCCCACGGCGGGATCGAGCAATCGATCGAACCGGCTCCGCTCTCGAGGCGCTGCGCGATGTCCCCGGCTGCCGCGCGCGCGAATACAATGCATTCGAGCAGGGAATTGCTGGCCATGCGGTTGGCGCCGTGCAGGCCAGTATGTGCCACCTCGCCCACGGCATACAGGCCATCGACATCGGTGTGGGCTGCCAGATCCGTCATTACGCCGCCGCAGGTGTAGTGCGCTGCCGGGACTACCGGCAGGGGCTCCCGGGTCATGTCGTAGCCGAGTTCCAGACAGCGCCGGTAGATGGTCGGGAAATGACTGGTGATGAAATCGGCCGGCTTGTGGCTGATGTCGAGATAGACGTACTCCGCACCGAGTCGCTTCATTTCATGGTCGATGGCGCGCGCCACGATGTCACGCGGGGCGAGTTCCCCGCGCGGGTCAAAGCGGTGCATGAAGGGGGTGCCGTCGGGCAGCAGCAGGCGTCCGCCCTCACCACGCACGGCCTCCGAGATGAGAAAACTCTTGGCCTTGGGGTGATACAAGCAGGTCGGATGGAATTGCATGAACTCCATGTTTGCGACCCGGCAGCCTGCGCGCCAGCCCATGGCAATGCCGTCGCCGGTGGTGCCGTCGGGGTTGCTGGTATAGAGATAGGCCTTGCTGGCCCCGCCCGTGGCCAGAACAACAAAGCGCGCGCGAAAGACCTCCACGCGCTGCTGTTCCAGGTCGAGCACATAGGCGCCCAGGCAGCGATTGGGGCCGGCCTGGCCGAGCTTGCGCGAGGAGACGAGATCGACCGCGAGGTGGTTTTCGTACAGGTCGATGCTGTCGTGGCTGCGGGCGTTCTCCACCAGGGTACATTCGATGGCACGGCCGGTGGCATCGGCCGAGTGGGCCACGCGGCGGTGACTATGACCGCCCTCACGGGTCAGGTGGAGCTGGTCCGAATCTTCATCCCGGGTGAAGGGGACGCCGAGGTTGAGCAGCCATTCGATGGCCTCGCGGCCATGCTCGACGGTAAAGCGCACGGCCCGTTCGTCACACAGACCGGCACCGGCCTCCAGAGTATCGCGTATATGCGACTCGATGGAGTCGCGGGTCTCGTCCAGAACTGCCGAGATGCCGCCCTGTGCGTGGTAGGTGCTGCCGGCATGAATCGGCCCCTTGCTGAGCACGGCAATGCGGCCGCGCTCGGCGAGGTGCAGCGCGAGGCTCAGTCCGGCAGCGCCGCTGCCGATGACCAGGACATCATGTTCGTGATCAGCCATCAAGGCATTATATCCGCATCATTCTCCGTTGAGGTGCCCGTTTTGTCTTTCCCCGGCCAATTTGAGTATCATGCCGCAAGAACATACCCGGGGCTGCAATCGCAGTGCATGTGAACCTTTCCACAGTTGACCTGTCCATAGCTGCAGGAACGCCGGCATGAGTGGCGAGCAGACCGACCTGGAGCTGGTCCGTCGCGCCCAGGCCGGAGACAGGCGGGCCTTCGATGCGCTGGTGCTCAAGTACCAGAACCGCATCATCAATCTGGTCTCCCGCTATGTCTCTGATCCTGCGACGGCGATGGACATCGCCCAGGAGGCCTTCATCAAGGCCTATCGGGGCCTGAAGAACTTCCGCGGAGATAGCGCGTTCTATACATGGCTCTATCGCATCGCCATCAATACGGCAAAGAATCACCTGGCGGCCCAGGGGCGCAGGGTGCCCGAACATGGTGTCGATGCCCAGGAGGCAGAGCAGTACGATGGCGAATCGGCGCTGAAGGAGTACGGCTCGCCGGAACGCGAACTGTTGCGCGACGAGATCCAGGCCACCGTGCAACAGGCGATTGATGACCTGCCGGAGGATTTGCGCACGGCCATCATGCTGCGCGAGCTGGAAGGGCTGAGTTACGAGGAGATTGCCGAGGCGATGGATTGCCCCATCGGAACGGTCCGTTCGCGGATCTTCCGGGCAAGGGATGCCATAGACAAGCGACTGAAACCACTGATCGAGTGATCGAATCATGAGCGATATCAGCAAAGAGGAACGGCTTTCGGCCCTGGTGGACGGCGAGCTGCAGGGTTTCGAACGGCGCAGGATGGTCGGCATTCTGACGGAAGACAGCGACAACCTGCAACGCTGGCGGCGTGATCATCTGGTGCGCGATGCCTTGCGCGGCGAGTTGCCGGCGACCGTCCGAATCGACTTCCTGGAGTGCGTCAATGCCGGCATCGACGCGGCCGACGGGCCGATGGAGCCGGAAGCGCGTCATCGGGTCCGGCATGCGCCGTTCTGGCTGCGGGCCGGCGCCGGCATGGCCGTGGCGGCCTCGGTGGCGATGGTGACGATCCTTGGTCTGCAGTCCCTGGTCGGCCCGGGCGGAGAGGGCGAGGTACCTGCTGCACGGATCGCCCGGCAGGAGCCGGCCCCGGTACCGGCAGGACAAGGGGCGTTCCGGCTGGCCAATGCCCCGGCGGGCTCCGTGGTTCGGCCAGGCGTCACCGATCGTGAGGTGCGCGAGCGCATCAGCAGCTACCTCATCAACCATTCCGAATTTGCCGGCAGGCCGGCGATGCTGCCCTATGCCCGCATTGTCGGCTACGAAACCCGGGAGCAGGACAATCCATGAAGCCTCTGGCAGCACTCCTGCTGCTTCTGATACTGCCGCTCGTTGCCCTTGCCGATTCTGCAGGGCATGAAACAGGCGCGCCCGAGGCATGGCTGGAGCGTATGCGAGAGGCGGTCGTCAACCTGAACTACGAAGGCACATTCGTCTATCAGAAGGGTGACGACCTGGAAACCATGCACATCATCCACGGGCGCATCAAGGGACGCCCGATGAGTCGGGTCACCGCCCTTTCCGGCGAGCGCCGTCAGGTGCTGCGCAGTGGCGAGGCCCTGACCTGCATCTGGCCCGACAAGCGCAAGATGCTGCGCGAGCCGGTTCGCGACAAGGATGAATTGCCCTTGCCGGTTCCCGCCGAACCGGGGCGGCTGCTGCCGCACTACCGGTTCGAGGACGGGGGCATGAATCGCGTGGCCGGTTTTTCCTGTCGCGTGATTCGTATTCGGCCCCGGGATGACTACCGCTATGGGTACGAATACTGCATCGAACCCGAGACCGGCATGCTGCTGAAGGCGGCCATCCTGGATCCGCAGGGGCAGCTGATGGAGCAGTTCCTGTTCACGCGCATCAGCTTCCCCGAGATGATCCCGGCCTCGGCCTTCAGTGAGGAAGGCTATCGTGATTTCCGGATTGTCCAGTTGCCGGAGGCAAGCAAGAGTAATATCAATATACCCATAACATTCAAAGGGTTGCCGCCTGGATTCAAGGTGATTTCTCAAATTGAGCAGCCGGCCAGCGGCGATCAGCCCGCAGTGCACCAGGTCATCCTCGGAGACGGGCTGGCAACAGTGTCGGTATTTGCCGCCCCCGTGGCCGGGGCACGTCTCAAGCCCTGGGAAGGTTCCATGCGTTCCGGCGCCGTGCAGGCGCTGGCCGACGAGCGTGATGGCTGGCAGCTCACCGTGGTGGGGGAGGTGCCGATGCGGACCCTGCAGCAACTGCTTTCATCCGTGGTGGTGCCGCAGTCATGATCGAGGAACAGGGTCGGGTGCGCGCAGTCGAGGGGCGCTGGGCCATCATCGAGCCCATGGCCACGAGCGCCTGCCAGAGCTGCTCTGCCCACGCGGGTTGCGGCACCTCGAGCCTGGGGCGTTTCCTCGGTGCACGCAGGGCTCCTTTCCGCGCACTGAACACGGTGGGTGCACGGCCCGGCGAACTCGTGCGTATCGGCATCGACGAGGGGCGGCTGGGCCGGGTTTCGATCCTGATGTACCTGTGGCCGCTTCTGGCCATGATCGGCGGTGCCATGCTCTTTCGGCAGCTGGGGTGGCCGGCAGGTACCTCGCCCGACTTCCAGGCCCTCGCTGGTGGCATTCCCGGCCTGCTGCTGGCACTGCTCTCGGTTCGCTGGTATGCCCGTCGGTACGGCGCGCGCTTTCACCCGGTGGTAACCGCAGTGCTCAGGCAGGGAGATGAAACCGTTGTCACCCTGCACCCGACCCAGGGTTAGTTATTCACCATTTTTTCAGATGAGGTCTTCATTGTTGGACATTCAGACTCCGTTTCCAATGCGGCTTGTCCGCTTCCGCTTGCTGCAACTCGTTCTGCTGTGTCTGCTGGGGGCAATCGTGGCCATGCCGGCCTCGGCGCGCATGGTGAATCTGCCCGACTTCTCCCCCCTGGTGGAACAGGTCAGCCCCGCGGTCGTCAATATCAGCACCAAGCGCAAGAGTCCCGTTGCAGACCTGCCGCGAAATCTCCAGATCCCCGAGGATGCCGGCCCCCTCGGCGACCTGCTGAAGCGCTTTCTCGAGCAGGCGCCCGGAATGTTGCCCCCGGATGCGCTGCCCGATGCGGAATCCCTGGGTTCCGGGTTCATCATCAGTCAGGATGGCTATATCGTGACCAATTCCCATGTGGTCAAGGATGCCGAGGAGATCATCGTCCGCCTGAGTGACCGGCGCGAATTCAAGGCCCGTCTTGTGGGCACCGACGAGCGCAGCGATGTCAGCCTGCTCAAGATCGAGGCCACGGGGCTGCCGACGGTGCGTATCGGCCGTTCCGCCGATCTCAAGGTGGGTGAATGGGTGCTCGCCATCGGCTCGCCCTTTGGCTTCGAGCACTCGGCCACCGCGGGCATTGTCAGCGCCAAGCACCGCAGCCTGCCCAACGAGAACTATGTGCCCTTCATCCAGACTGACGTGGCCATCAACCCCGGCAATTCCGGCGGGCCGCTGTTCAATCTCGATGGCGAAGTCGTGGGTATCAACTCCCAGATCTACAGCCAGACCGGCGGTTTCATGGGGCTTTCCTTTGCCATCCCCATTGATGTGGCCATGAACGTGGTGCACCAGCTCAAGGAGAAGGGGCGGGTCTCCCGCGGCTGGCTCGGTGTCTATATCCAGGAGGTTACCCGTGAACTGGCCGATTCCTTTGGCATGAAACAGCCGCGCGGTGCACTCGTGGCCCAGGTACTCGACGATGGCCCTGCGCACAAGGCCGGCCTGAGGGTTGGAGATATCATCCTGGCGTACAACGGGACACCGATCATTCACTCCTCCGATCTGCCCCCGCTGGTGGGCAACACACCGGTCGGGAGCAAGGCCCGTGTCCGGATATTGCGCAATGGCAAGGAACTCGACCTGCTCGTGCGTATCGAGGAACTCCCTGCCCGGCCGCAACAGGCGGAAAAGGGCGCACAACCGGAGCCGTCGAACAGGGAGGACAGCCTGCTCGGCATGCAACTTGCCCCCCTGCCGACGGAACGGGCCCGTGCGCTGGGTATCGACCATGGGGTGCTGGTGCAATCGGTCACCGGCAATCCGGCCAGGGCCGCGGGGATCGAGCCTGGAGACGTGATTGTGATGCTGGGCAACCGGCAGGTCAGGAGCGTGAAGGATCTGCGCCAGCAGCTCGAGCGTATCGGCTCGGGCAGGACCGTGGCCATCCTGGTACAGCGGGAGGAAGGGCCGGTCTTCCTGGCGCTGCGCAAGCCCTGATGGCCGCGGCCGCGCTGCAGCTCTTCTCACGTCGGGGCTGCCACCTGTGCGAGGACTTCGAGCGCGCACTGCAGGCCTGGCTCGAGGTGCATGCCCCCGGGCTGGCGCTCGAGGTCATCGACATCGATGGCGACGAGGACCTGCGCAAGCGATATAATGCGGATGTTCCATTGCTGATGCTGGGGGACAGGCTCGTTCTCCAGTATTTTTTTGAATCCGATCGCATGGCCCAGGTTGTCCGCCAACATGTCTGACAGAATGCAGCGCATTCGCAACTTTTCCATCATTGCGCACATCGATCATGGCAAGTCCACGCTTGCCGACCGCCTGATCCAGCGCTGTGGCGGTCTGAGCGAGCGCGAGATGGAGGATCAGGTGCTCGATTCCATGGATCTGGAGCGCGAGCGGGGCATTACCATCAAGGCGCAGAGTGTCACCCTGCAGTACAAGGCCAGCGATGGCGAGACCTACACCCTGAACATCATCGACACCCCGGGGCATGTCGACTTTTCATACGAAGTGTCCCGCTCTCTGTCGGCCTGCGAGGGCGCCCTGCTGGTGGTAGACGCCTCCCAGGGGGTCGAGGCGCAGAGTGTGGCCAATTGCTATACCGCCATCGATCAGGGCCTCGAGGTCGTACCGGTACTCAACAAGATTGATCTGCCCTCTGCCGATCCCGAGCGCGTCATCAACGAGATCGAGGAGATCATCGGTATCGAGGCCGAGGATGCGCTGCGGGTCAGTGCCAAGACGGGGGAGGGGGTCGATGAGCTGCTCGAGGCCATCGTAAAGCGCATCCCGCCCCCTGCAGGGGTAGAGGAGGCCCCATTGCAGGCCCTGATCATCGACTCCTGGTTCGACAACTATCTTGGCGTGGTGGCCCTCGTCCGTGTAATGCAGGGGCGAATGAAGAAACGCGACCGTATTCTGGCCATGTCCGTGGGCAGACAATACCAGATCGACAAGGTTGGGGTATTCACGCCCCACGCCGAGGAGCGCGATGAACTCTCGGCCGGCGATGTGGGCTATGTGATCGCCGGCATCAAGGATATCGGCGGAGCCAAGGTCGGTGATACCTTTACTCATGTGGACCGTCCGGCACCGGAACCCCTGCCCGGATTCCAGGAAGTACAGCCCCGGGTGTTCGCGGGTCTTTATCCGGTGAGTTCCGATGATTATGAGGATCTGCGCGAGGCGCTGCAGAAGCTGAGCCTGAACGATGCCTCGCTCAAATTCGAGCCCGAGACCTCGCAGGCCCTGGGGTTCGGGTTTCGTTGCGGTTTTCTCGGCATGCTGCACATGGAAATCATCCAGGAACGGCTGGAGCGCGAATACGATCTCGATCTGATTACCACCGCGCCCACGGTGATCTATGAGGTCGAAACCACCCGCGGCGAGGTCATCGAAATACACAATCCGAGCGAACTGCCCCCGGTCAACCAGATCAGCGAAATCAGGGAGCCGATCATTCATGCCACCATTCTTGTACCCCAGGAACATGTGGGCAACGTGATCGGCCTGTGCATCGAGAAGCGGGGCGTGCAAAAGCAGATGCACTATCTGGGCAATCAGGTACAGCTCGAGTTCGAACTGCCGCTATCCGAGGTGGTACTCGATTTCTTCGACCGCCTCAAGTCCGTAAGCCGGGGCTATGCCTCGTTCGACTATCATCTGGCCCGTTTTCAGCCGGCCCCGCTGGTCAAGGTCGATGTGCTCATCAATGGCGAACGGGTGGATGCGCTTTCGATCATCGTGCACAAGGACTTTGCCCAGCAACGAGGCCGAGAGCTGGTGGAGCGGATGAAGGAGATCATTCCACGGCAGATGTTCGAGGTGGCCATCCAGGCTGCGATCGGCACGCACATCATCGCCCGCAGTACCGTCAAGGCCCTGCGCAAGAACGTCACGGCCAAGTGCTACGGCGGCGACATCACGCGCAAGAAAAAACTGCTCGAAAAGCAGAAGGCCGGCAAGAAACGCATGAAGCAGGTCGGCAAGGTTGAGATCCCGCAGGAGGCCTTCCTCGCTGTTCTGCGGGTAGACAAGTAAAGGAGAAGGCATGGATCTGGAACTGATACTGGTCATCGGATCTGCCGTAACCGGCGGTGTCTGGCTGCTCGACCGGTTTCTGTTGGCACCCAGGCGCCAACGTATCGCCGGGGACGGCGAGGCAGCGATTCCCGAGCCCTGGTATGTGGAGTATTCGAAGTCTTTCTTTCCGGTTCTGATCATCGTCCTGCTGCTGCGCAGCTTCGTGGCGGAGCCGTTCCGTATACCGTCCGGTTCGATGATGCCCACCCTGCTCGTGGGGGACTTCATCCTGGTCAACAAGTTTGCCTATGGCCTCAGATTACCCGTGCTGCATACCGAAATCGTGGGGGGCGATCGCCCCAAACGTGGCGACGTGATTGTTTTCCGCTACCCGAGAAACCCTGATGTGGACTATATAAAAAGGGTCATCGGCGTACCCGGAGATCATGTGGCCTACATCGACAAGCAGCTCTTCATCAATGGCCGGCCCGTACCGCAGAAGCCCGTGGGTCCCTACCTGCAGATCGACCCGCAGCGTGCCCGTCCGGGTGAATGGGTGCTTGATGAACAGCTGCCTGAAGTCGATCACCGTATACTCATCAATCGCAACCGGCCGGGATTCGATGCCGAATACATCATTCCGCCCGGGAGTTATTTCGTCATGGGTGACAACAGGGACAACAGCAACGATAGCCGCTTCTGGGGCGTTGTGCCGGAGGCGAATCTGGTGGGCAAGGCGCTGCTGATCTGGTTCAACTGGGACTTCGATCATGGGCGCATGGATCTCTCGCGAATTGGTACTGTCATTGAGTAGGGGGAGAGTGTGATGCAGAACATGCACAGCCAACGGGGACTGAGTCTGGTCGGATGGCTCATTGTGATCGGCCTGGCCGGTTTCATGGCCGTGGTCGCGCTCAAGCTTTTTCCGGTGTACATGGAATACTGGACCGTCAAGTCGGTTATGGATGAGGTGGCCAGCCAGCCGACTGCGGACAAGAAGTCGCGCAGTTTCATACTGAGCAGTATCTCCAAGCGCCTGGATGTCAACTCGGTCAATACCGTCAAGGCACGCGACATAAAATATGAGCGTACCGAAGAGGGAGGGGCCCGCCTTCACCTCAAGTATGAAGTGCGCAAGCCCCTCGTTGGCAATGTGGATGTCGTGGTCAAATTCGACCACAGCGTTCCGGTACGTGGCGGGGAATGAAGCGGTTTCCGGATATCCTGCCTGAATGCATGACTGCCGATCACCCGCTGATGGCAGAAGCCCTGACGCATCGCAGCGCCAGCCGGCACAACAACGAGCGGCTGGAGTTCCTGGGCGACGGCATCCTGAACATGGTCATTGCGGAGGCACTCTACCGACAGCTGCCCGATGCCAATGAAGGCGTGCTGAGTCGCCTGCGCGCCGGTCTCGTCAATCGTGACATGCTCGCTTCTCTGGCTCAGGAGATGGGCCTTGGCGAGTGGATACGCCTGGGGCAGGGCGAGATGAAGAGTGGTGGTCATCGGCGCGAGTCGATTCTGGCTGACACCGTAGAGGCCATCATCGCGGCCATTCATCAGGGTTGCGGCTTCGAAACCGCACGACAGTTCGTTCTCGACCTCTATCGGGAGCATCTCGAGCACCTGCCATCCCTGGACGAGATGAAGGATCCCAAGAGCCGTCTTCAGGAATATCTGCAGGGCCGGGGTATGCCGCCACCCAGCTATCAGCTGTTGCATACCACCGGCAAGGCGCATGATCAGGAGTTTCATGTCCGTGCCAGCATTCCCGATCTGGGGCTGAAGGCCGAAGGGCAGGGCAGCAGCAGGAAGAAGGCCGAACAGCAGGCCGCGTCACTCCTTCTTTCCCGGATCGAGCAAGCAGCCAATGGATGACAAGGAAACCTGCAAAACAACACGGAGTGGATTCGTGGCCCTTGTCGGCAGGCCCAATGTCGGGAAGTCAACCCTGCTCAATGCCCTGGTCGGTCAGAAGATTGCGGCCACGACTCCGAAGCCGCAGACGACCCGCCACCGGATCCTGGGGATCGTCACACTCGAATGTGCGCAGATCATTTTCATCGACCTGCCCGGGCTGCATACCCGACAGCCTCACCTGATCAATCGTGCCATGAACACCGTGGCCATTGGCAGCATGCAGGATGCCGATGTGCTGGCTGTGATGGTCGATGCCTCGCGTTGGACACCTGATGACGAATTCGTTCTCGAACAGGTTGCGGCAGCCAACCGCCCCTTTGTCCTGTTGCTCAACAAGATCGACCAGATGAAGGACAAGAAGCGTCTGCTGCCATTGATTGCAGATCTGCGCGAGCGCTTCGGTACCGATGAAATCGTGCCGATTTCGGCACTCAGGAGCGAAAATTTGCAGGCCGTTGTCGATGCCCTTTTGCGATATCTGCCCGAGGGTCCCTTCCTCTTCCCGGAGGACGAGGTTACCGACAGAAGCCTGAAATTCATTATCTCGGAACTGATCAGGGAAAAGATCTTCCTGTTGACCAATCGGGAAGTGCCGTATTCAACCGCGGTGCACATCGAGGCATTCGAGGATCAGGGGAAGCTGGTGCGTATCGATGCCCTGATCTGGGTAGAACGGCCCAGTCACAAGAAAATCATTATCGGACGCAAGGGGCAGCTGATCAAGGAGATCGGCATGCGTGCACGCAAGGAGATCGAAGAGCTGCTGGGTAAAAAGGTCCATTTGCAGCTCTGGGTCAAGGTACGCAAGGACTGGCAGGATGATGTGCGCAGTCTGAAGGATATCGGCATTGAACAATGACTCGAGGGAGGGTCGAAGACGCCATACTGATACATGCCAGGCCCTATCGGGAGTCGTCCCTGTTGCTCGATTTCATGACTCGTGAGCATGGTCGGCTGAGCGGCATTGGTCGAGGCAGCAGGCAGCGTGCCACAGGGGTTATGCCCTGGAGCAGGGTTTCATTCGAGTTTGCCGGCCGTACTGACCTGCTCAGCATTCGGGGGCTCGAGCGTACAGGCGGTACAATGTACGCGCCGGCTGCGAGCCTCTGGCTCATGCTCCTTGCCGAGATCATCCTGAGATTTGTCCCAAGAGGGCATGCCGACCCGGAACTGTACCGGACCTGCCTGGTGCTGACACGCGCGGATTCGGAAGAAAGTGTCATGAACGAGATTTCGCGTGTGATACCCGAACTTGCGGTAAACTACGCAAGAACGGATGAGCGTCAGCTGAGGGAACGACTGATGGCGCTGGCCGAAAATACGGGAGCGTTCGGCAATACGGAAGGGTTGGTGGACCTTATCGAGAAGATCCTGAACTCCGCCTTCCCGGGACAATCCCTGCGTACATTGCAATTGCTCAGGAATACAACCCGCATGCAGTCTTCGGGAACATCGGACCGAATGGCATGAAACTTGGCGTCAACATCGATCATATAGCAACACTTCGCCAGGCCAGGCACACGCCATACCCTGACCTTGTGCGGGCTGTAGGCGTTGTGGAAGAGGCTGGCGCCGACGGGATCACCATGCATCTGCGCGAGGATCGCCGTCATATCCAGGATGCGGATGTATACCGCCTGCGGGAGGTTATCCGAACCAAGATGAACCTGGAAATGGCTGCAACCGATGAAATGATGGGCATCGCCCTGGATGTGCATCCGGACGACTGCTGTCTGGTCCCCGAAAGGCGTGAAGAGCTGACAACGGAAGGAGGGCTGGATGTCAAGGGGCAGTTGCCGCGTCTGAGCAGGATTTGTCAACGTCTTGAAGATGCCGGAATACGCGTTTCCCTTTTCATCGAACCCGATGATGAACAAATCCGTTCAGCGGCAGAAACCGGCGCCTCTACCATAGAGATTCATACCGGACATTTCGCCAATCTTTCCGGAAAACATCAGGATGTTGAGTACGAGCGGATTGTCCGCGCGGTCGAGCTTGGAACACGTCTCGGGCTGGTCGTGAATGCAGGGCATGGGCTGGACTATGCAAATATCCGCCCCATAGCCGAAATCCAGGCGATCAATGAGCTGAATATCGGCCATTCCATTGTCAGCGAGGCGGTCTTTTGCGGGCTTGCCGAGGCGGTACGCAAGATGAAGAAGGCAATAAACTCCTGAAATGATTGCTATCGGTACCGATATCGTCGACAAACGCCGCATTGAGCGCCTCTACCAGCGACATGGCACGCGTTTCCCCAGACGCATCCTGACCCCTGCGGAGATGGATGATTTCGAACGAACCCAGGACTCCGTGGGCTTTCTGGCCAGACGATTCTGCGCCAAGGAGGCGATCAGCAAGGTTCTTGGAACCGGGTTCTCTCGGGGTGTCCGGTTCATTGACCTGGAGATCGTCCATGACGGGCTGGGCAAGCCGCTAGTCCGATTGCATGGTGCCGCAAAAAGGCAGGCTGAGCTTTCCGGTCTGTCCTCGATTGAATTGAGCATTTCGGATGAGCGCAATTATGCCGTTGCCTTTGCACTTGGACAAGCTGGCAGTCAGGCGGGTTCCACTTCTCCCTCGTATTGATTGAGCTGGTCTATCTCGCGCCCAATGCGAGCCAAAAGTCTCTGTATCTCCCTGCTCAGAATGACGCAGGATGTGCGAATTGCCAGTTCTGACAGCTCGCCATCCCGATGGAAGATCTCCTCGATTTCCAGGCATAACTCGATGAGACGCGTTCCGCCGCAATAGCGTCCGGTTCCATTCAGCCGGTGGGCAATCTCTGCGAATGCATCGGAAGACAGCTGATCGGGTGATTCGAGGATTTTCATGATCCGGGTCAATTCTTCCTGAGATAACTGATAGATTCTCCGTACCGTCTTACCATGGTATGTCGTGATATTCGATATATTGCCGGGTTCGAAGCAGGCAGCCAGATTGTTCTGCATGATCACTCGCAGTGTGTCTGTTGTGACCGGCTTGGGAAGAAAACCGTCGTGCAGGTGGTCGGGGAGGGTTTGGTCAAGATAGACGTCCGCGCTGATAAACACGATCCGGCTCAAGGGAGAATGGGTCCGTATTTCCTGAGCCACTTCGGTCGGATTCATGTTCGGCATGTGTCCGTCGATAAAAGCGATGTCCGGAGCATGTTCGGTAACGAAGCTGATCAGGTCATCTCCTTGTTCAGTCGTCACCATATCCAACCCCTCTTCATCCAGTAACAGTCTGAGCACTTCGAGGTTGGTCGGATTGTCATCCGCTGCCAGGCAACGCAGACCGGACCAGGTACTGCCGGATGGTACGGGAGGTAATATGCCTTCCTCTCGATTTACGGGTTGATCGCCATTTCCTGCTTTCTCGATGAAAAACGCTTGCGTGACATGTTCGACGCCGGCCCCGTATGCGCGATCCATCAGCTCCGTTGCCTCGCGCATGAAGGGTGTGTATATATGCACGTCATCCCGCATGAATAATTCAGGCCAGGAATGATGCAGGCTGTCAGGGTGTTCGATCAGAACGGCCACCGGGAAAGAATCGGAGGATATGGCATCCAGATCGGAGAGTGGCAGGACCGGTATGTCATGTGGCAAGTGGAAAATCCGGTAACGGGTATCGCAGGCAACGCTCCGGAATCGACCCCATATCCGTTTAATGGAGTATTCCGGAAATATGCTGCAGTGTTCCGCAGGTATTATGATGCTGAATATAGAACCGCCGGATGGGTTCGATGCATATTTCAGCTCATAGCCCAGCGAGTCGCAGAGAGAATGTGCGATGTACAGACCAAGGCCAAAGCCTTCGCGCAATTCATTCTCCCGGCGAGAGAAGGGTTGAAATAGCCGGACGAGATCCTTTTGATCAATTCCCGGTCCCGTATCAATGATGTGGACGATGAATGTGTCTTTATCAAGCTCCGTTTGCAGTATGACCCCGCCCTTCAGTGTGTACTTGATTGCATTGGAAAGCAGGTTGGTCACGATCTGACGGAATCTCATTTCATCTGTTGTCAGCCCCTGCACCCTGGGATCGGGGTCGTAGACAAGCCAGAGATTCCTTGTGTATGCATCCTGCTCCAATACATCCATTACCGACCGAAACAGCATGTTCAAGTCGTGTGGCTGCGGTTTCGGATCGCTGGCCGTGGCGCAGTTGGCGAGCAGAATCTGATCAATGAGAGATAGCAAGTGCCTGGATGAAGACTGTATCAATTCAATTTCATGGTTACCCGGATATTCTCTTGATAGATGATCACTGACCCCGATGATGGCATTCAGTGGCGTTCTTAGCTCATGGCTTATATTGGCAAGGAAAACGGATTTCTCCCTGTTGGACTCTTCCGCCTTTTC
>RFHG01000087.1 GCA_003696465.1 Gammaproteobacteria bacterium
GGCGGTGGCCGGTGGCGTCGTGACCTGGGCCGGCAAGCGCTACGGCTACGGCAACATGGTCGAGATCAATCACGGCAACGGCTATGTCACCCGCTACGGTCATGGCGAGAAGGTGCTGGTCGAGGTGGGCGATACCGTCAAGCAGGGCCAGGTCATCATGAAGATGGGCAGTACCGGTCGCTCCACGGGCCCGCATGTGCACTTCGAGGTGCTGCGCCACGGCCGGCATGTCAATCCGCTGCGCTTTATCCAGGCGCGGCGCTGATCCGGCTCGTTCCTTCCATCCCCGTGTGCCGGTTCCTCACGGTGCGGGGAACTCCTGCATCGCCCTCGAATCCATGAATTGATACCCGCTTTGGGGTATCATTCCGTAGCTTGACGCACGGCCGTGTATCCGCGCCCTGCGCACCCGCAATCCTCAGGAATTACGCCCACATGCTCAACAAGTTCGCCAGGAAGATCTTCGGCAGTCGCAACGAACGGCTGATCAAGCGCTATCGCAAGGTAGTCGAGAGAATCAACGCGCTGGAAGACGAAATCGCAGGACTCAGCGATGAACAGCTGCGCGCCAGGACCGACGAGTTCCGCGAGCGTCATGCCGCTGGCGAGTCGCTGGATGACCTGCTTCCCGAGGCCTTCGCCGTGGTCCGCGAGGCCGGCAAGCGGGTGCTGGACATGCGTCACTTCGATGTGCAGCTCATCGGCGGCATGGTGCTGCACGAGGGCAAGATTGCCGAGATGCGCACCGGCGAGGGCAAGACCCTGGTCGCCACCCTGGCGGCCTATCTCAATGCCATCCCCGGCAAGGGCGTCCATGTGGTCACGGTCAATGACTATCTGGCCCGGCGCGATGCCGAGTGGATGAGTCAGCTGTATGGATTCCTCGGCATGAGCACCGGCATCATCGTGGCCGGACTCAGTGCGGAAGAGCGCCGCCAGGCCTATGCAGCCGACATCACCTATGGCACCAACAACGAGTTCGGCTTCGATTACCTGCGCGACAACATGGCCTTCTCCATGGCCGAGCGGGTACAGCGCGAGCTCAACTACGCCATCGTCGACGAGGTGGACTCCATCCTCATCGACGAGGCCCGCACGCCGCTGATCATCTCCGGCCCGACCAACGACAATACCGACCTCTACATCAAGTTCAACGAGCTGGTCCAGCACCTCGAACCCCAGCAGGAGGAAGATGGGCCGGGCGATTTCAGCATCGACGAGAAGAACAAGCAGGTGCTGCTCACCGAGTCCGGGCAGGACAAGGTCGAGCGGCTGCTGCACGAGCGCGGCATCCTCAAGGAGGGCGAGAGCCTCTACGATGTGCAGAACATCAGCCTGCTGCATCACCTGAATGCGGCGCTGCGCGCCCACAACCTGTTCCAGAAGGATGTGGACTACATCGTCAAGGATGGCGAAGTGGTCATCGTGGACGAATTCACCGGACGCACGATGCCCGGACGGCGCTGGTCCGACGGTCTGCACCAGGCCGTCGAGGCCAAGGAAGGGGTAAAGATCCAGAACGAGAACCAGACCCTGGCCTCGATCACCTTCCAGAACTACTTCCGCCTCTATGACAAGCTGGCCGGCATGACCGGTACCGCGGATACCGAGGCCTACGAGTTCCAGCAGATCTACGGACTCGAGGTGGTGGTCATTCCCACCCACCGGCCGATGATCCGCGATGACATGAACGACCTCATCTACCTGACGGCGGAAGAGAAGTTCGACGCCATCATCGAGGACATCCAGTTCTGCATCGAGAACCAGCGCCCGGTGCTGGTGGGTACGGCCTCGATCGAGGTCTCCGAGTACCTGTCAAAGTTGCTGAAGAAGAAGGGCATCAAGCACGAGGTGCTCAATGCCAAGCAGCACGAGCGCGAGGCCCACATCATTGCCCAGGCGGGCCGACCCGGTGCGGTGACCATTGCCACCAACATGGCCGGCCGGGGTACCGACATCGTGCTCGGCGGCAGCCTCAAGGCCGAGCTGGAGGCACTGGGCGAGCATCCGGATCCGGCCGAGGTGGAACGGGTTCGCGCCGAATGGCAGAAGCGCCATGATGCCGTGGTGGAGGCCGGTGGCCTGCACATCATCGGCACCGAGCGCCACGAGTCCCGCCGCATCGACAACCAGCTGCGCGGCCGGGCCGGTCGCCAGGGCGATCCGGGTTCCTCACGCTTCTACCTGTCGCTGGAAGACAACCTGATGCGCATCTTCGCCTCCGACCGCTTCAAGGGCATGATGCAGAAGCTCGGCATGCAAAAGGGCGAGGCGATCGAGAACAGCATGGTCACGCGTGCCATCGAGAATGCGCAACGCAAGGTCGAGGCGCACAACTTCGACATCCGCAAGAACCTGCTGGAATACGATGACGTGGCCAACGACCAGCGCAAGGTCATCTACGAACAGCGCCGCGAGCTGCTGGAGGCAGAGGATGTCAGCGACATGGTGCGCGATATCCGCCACGATGTGATTGATGCCACCATCTCGCGGTTCATACCCCCGGGGAGTCTCGACGAACAATGGGATGTGGACGGCCTGCAGCGCGAGTTGGAAGCCGAGTTCGGTCTTTCGCTCGATATCAAGGGCTGGCTCGAATCCGAGCCCGAGCTGGACGAAGAAGGACTGCGCGAGCGGATCATCGAGGCGGCCGATGCACGTTATGCCGAGCGCGAGGCCGAGCTGACGCCCGAGCTCATGCGCCATATCGAAAAGGATATCCTGCTGCAGGTGCTCGACACCCACTGGAAGGAACACCTGGCGGAGATGGATTATCTGCGCCGCGGCATCGGGCTGCGCGGCTTCGCGCAGAAAAACCCCAAGCAGGAATACAAGCGCGAGGCCTTCGAGATGTTCCAGCAGATGCTGGAGCGTATCAAGCATGATGTCGCTTCGGTACTGATGCGTATCCAGGTGCGCGACGAGGAGGCCGTACAGCAACTCGAGAGCCAGATGGCCGTCCAGCCGCCGATGCAGTTCCAGCATGCCGAGGCCGAAAGCGCACTGGCCGAGGCCGGTGAGCCGGCCCTGCCCGAGGGGGCCGCGGCACCCGCGCAGCCATACCGGCGCGACGGCAAGAAGATCGGTCGCAACGAGCCCTGCTGGTGTGGCTCGGGCAAGAAGTTCAAGCACTGCCACGGCAAGCTGAGCTGATGGCGGTTGGCCTCGAGGCACCCAAGACCCTGTTGCCCGTGGCCGGCGTTCGCCTGTCCAGCACGGCCGCCGGCATCCGCTATCAGGGCCGCGATGACCTCGTGCTGATGGCCTTCGAGGCCGGTACCCGCATGGCCGGCGTCTTTACCCGCAATGCCTTCTGCGCCGCGCCGGTACTGGTGGCACGCGAACACCTGGCTGCCGGTCAGCCGCGTTACTGGCTGATCAACTCCGGCAATGCCAATGCCGGCACCGGGGCACAGGGCCTGAGTGATGCCCGCAGGAGCTGCGCCCTGGTTGCGGCGCAGGCAGGGCTCGCTGCCGAGGCCGTGCTGCCGTTTTCCACCGGCGTAATCGGCGAGCCGTTGGCCGTCGATGCCATCGAGCGTGCCCTGCCCGCGCTGTACTCCGGACTCTCGGCCGACGGCTGGCTGGCTGCGGCACGGGCCATCATGACCACCGATACCGTGCCCAAGGGCGCGAGCCGGGAGGTGGCGCTGTCTTCCGGCACCGTGACCCTCACCGGCATTGCCAAGGGGGCCGGCATGATCCGTCCCGACATGGCCACCATGCTGGCGTTTGTGGCCACCGATGCCCGTATCGAGCAGGCGCCCCTGCAGGGCCTGCTGCAGGCTGCGGTGGACGGAAGCTTCAATCGCATCACGGTGGACGGTGATACCTCGACCAACGATGCCTGCATGCTGGCGGCCACGGGTGCCTCCGGTATCGGCATCCAGGATCCGGAAGACGAGGCCCGCTTCGCCGAGGCCCTCAATGCACTGATGCGCGAGCTGGCCCATGCCATCGTGCGCGATGGCGAAGGGGCAACCAAGTTCGTTACTATCGAGGTGGGGGAGGCGGCAGATACCCCCGAGGCCCTGGCCGTGGCCTACACGGTCGCCCATTCACCGCTGGTGAAGACGGCCCTGTTCGCCAGCGACCCCAACTGGGGCCGAATCCTCGCCGCCGTGGGGCGCAGCGGCCTGGCGGATCTTGATGTGAACGCCGTGCGTATCTGGCTCGATGATGTCCAGATCGTGCGCGACGGGGGGCGGGCGCCGGAATATCGGGAGGAGGATGGGCAGCGGGTCATGGCGCGCGAAGAGATCCTGGTACGCATCGAGCTTGGCCGGGGCATGGCCCGGGAGCGTGTCTGGACCTGCGACCTGTCCCATGACTATGTCCGCATCAACGCCGAGTACCGCACCTGA
>RFHG01000516.1 GCA_003696465.1 Gammaproteobacteria bacterium
GCCATGTGGCTCTGATGGACGGCGAAGACCCGTCTCTAGTGGACGTGGCTGAGAGCGCGTTCCGAGCCGCACGGTCACGGCCCGTCCTTCGCATCCACCCAGCGTTGAGCGCCCATTGGTCTGATGTCCCGGGCTGGGCTTCAGTCCTCGATTCGTTTTCCAGTTCTGCCGAGGAATGGGGGATTGAAGAGTGGCGAGAGGCTCTAAGGGAGCTTCGTTCGCGTCTCGATGACTCGGACCCGAGGTGCCGCACCGTCAGCGATCTCTTGAGCCTCGGGTTTACCGTTCAAGCGTACCCCAATGGGTCCGGCGTAGTTTTCGCAGGGCGTCGGAGACTCCCTAGCGTTTGGTTCACGCCCGCACTCGACGAAGGCGACGACTCACTGTCTCGGATCGATGATCGACAGCCAGTGCCGCTCGACGACCACATCGAGCATGTCCACGACGTACTGGAAGAGTTCCTGGCTCGCCTGCCCCTCGAGCGATGGCGCTCTGCCCTGGAAGCCGCCGTCCTTCTGCACGACATCGGCAAGGCAGACGAGCGCTTCCAGGCTCTGCTCCTCGGCCAAGACCGGACGACATCATGGTTGCATGCCGGGATGAGTGGCCGTGCGCGACCCCTTGCCAAGTCCGAGGGCCTTCCCCTGTCGCCGGGCGAGCGGGCGCTGGCCGGCAGGCGGGCCGGTGTGCCACAGGGCTTTCGGCACGAGATGCTGTCACTCCAGTTGGCCGAGTGTGCCGAGGAGAGCCCGTTGCCTTCGGACGAGTGGGCCCGCGATCTGGCGCTCCATCTCGTGAGCGCGCACCACGGGCATGCACGGCCGTTCGCACCTGTTGCGCTGGATAGAGACCCGCCCCGCGTGGAGGTCGAGATCCGGCCCGCTGGGCGAGTCATCAAGGCTGCCCTCGAGGGGCGTTGGCGCTGCACGCATCCACCGCATCGACCGAACTCGGGGATCGCGGAACGGTTCTGGCGGCTCGTCAGGCAGCACGGCTGGTGGGGCTTGGCCTACCTCGAGGCCGTCGTACGGCTCGCCGACCAACTGGCGTCGGCCCGCGAGAGCAGCTGCGCTTACAGCCGTTCGGCCGGGGCCGCTTCCAGCGAAGACGACGGGGTCCAGTCATGACTCGCTTTGAGAATCGAAGCGACATCACCCTCGAGGGTTTGGATGGAAGCAACCTACTGGGCTTTCTCGCCGCCTTGGGTTTGCTGCGCCTGCTCGACTCGGTGGGCGGGGGGACCGCGCACGGTCCCACGATGCGGTGGCAGCCGGCAGGGAGCACATGGCATCCGGTCGTTTCCTTCAGCCAGGACGGTGCCCCCGCGTCGAAAGAAGACCTGCTGGACGCTCTCGAAGCCGCGATCGAAGCGCAGAGCGACGAATCCCCCTTCACGTGGGCCAAAGACACTGCTGTCAGCCCTGAAGAGTTTCGACGGTTCGCCCAGGCAGCGGCCTTGCGAGCTCGCCCAGATGAGCGTCGCGCAGCAGACTTCGCAGCGGCTTTCGCCTGTGAAGCCCTCCTCGACCGGCAGGGGCGAGTGCAAGATTCGGCGCTTCGCACGATGAGCGGGGCTGGGCACCAGCACTATCTCGAGTCGATGCTGTTGCTCGTCCGGAGCACGAATCGAGAACACCTCGAGCATGCGTTGTTCGAGCGCTGGGCTTACCGCGACGAGCGGCCGTCGATGCGCTGGGATCCCA
>RFHG01000517.1 GCA_003696465.1 Gammaproteobacteria bacterium
AACTTGTCTGTCACACCCAGTGTTTGGGCAGCATAGTAGGCCTCGGCATGCGGACGCCAGCTCGGGTTGAGCGAGGCCGGAATGCGCACAAAGGCGGCGGCCTCGGGCTTGTGCTTGAGCCACTTCTGCACATGGGGCTCGAAGCGGTAACAGTGCGGGCAGCCGTACCAGAAGAACTCGGCCACCTCCACCTTGCCCTTGGGCACATCAGTGGGAATGGGCTGCGGCAGCACCGTGTAGTCGATGCCGGGGTCGAACTCCTCGGCTTGCAGCGGCGCGGCCGCAAGCAGCAGGAGGGCCAATGCGGAAAAGAGCTTCAGTGCACGCATGATCGATCCTTGGTTACGGGTGAAACTTACAGGGTGCCGTAGGAATGCAGGCCCGACAGGAACATGTTCACGCCAAGGAAGGCGAACAGGGTGACGAACAGCCCGACCACGGCCCACCAGGCCATCGGCCGCCCGCGCCAGCCCTTGGTAAAGCGCATGTGCAGCCAGGCCGCATAGTTGAGCCAGACGATCAGCGCCCAGGTTTCCTTCGGGTCCCACGACCAGTAGCCGCCCCAGGCCTCGGCCGCCCACATGGCGCCGAGCACGGTGGCAATGGTGAAAAAGCCGAAGCCGAGCGCAATGGCCTTGTACATGAGGTCGTCGAGCACCTCCGGCGCGGGCAGGGCCGGCACCAGCCGCCCCTCGGGACGGCGCCGGGCCAGGCTGTCGCGGATCAGGTACACCAGCCCCACCATGGCGGCCAGCGCAAAGGAACCATAGCCGATGAAGTTGGCCGGCACGTGGATCTTCATCCAGTAGCTCTGCAGGGCCGGCACCAGCGGCTGGATCTGGTCGGCACCGCGCGAGAACTGGTACCACAGCAGGAAGGCCACGGCCGAGGAGATCACCAGCAGCACAAAGCCGCCCAGCGCGCGCGAGCGGTAGCGCATCTCGTAGTACAGCCAGATCAGCGCGGTAAGAATGCTGAACAGGATGAACACCTCGTAGAGGTTGCTCACCGGGATGTGGCCGATTTCCGGGTCGATCAGGTAGGACTCCCGCCAGCGCACGAACAGCCCCGTCATGCCGAAGGTGGCCGCCGCCCAGGTCAGGCCGCTGGCCACCTTGCCGACAAATTCACTGCCGGAGAACAGGGCGCCGAAATAGGTCAGCGTGGCCAGCACGAACAGCGCGCTCATCCACATGATGGCCGATTTGCTGGAAAGCAGGTACTTGAGCAGGAACTTCTGCTCGCCTGCGGCCAGATCGCCCCCATAGAGCCATACCGCCAGCAGGGCAAGGCCGGCCACGGCCAGGCTGTACCAGACAAACGGGCGCCAGAACCAGCCCAGGGCCACCAGCCCGATGCCGGAGCCGACCAGAATCCCGGTCTCGTAGCTGTCGAAGCCGCTGCCATAGCGGCTGAAGACATAGACCACCGCGGCCAGCACCACGCCGGCCCAGAGGAAGTCCCCCAACCCCAGGCGGCGATACCAGGGGCGCGGCACCAGATCGTTCATCGTGTCGGTGGATACGGACATGGTTCAGCCTCCCTCCGGCATGTCATGCCGGCTCGGTTCTCTGTCTTGGTGCATGGTCACGTCGAATAGTTCCTCCAGACGCGCGAACTGCTTCTCGAAATCCAGCGGATTGCGGTTCGAGGTGCCGGCCACCAGGATGTGGCTGCCCTTGCCCTGCGGGCGAATCCACACCCAGATGCGCTGATGGGCAAGATAGAACATCAGGAACACCCCGACAATCAGCATCGCGCTGCCGAGATAGACCAGATTCTTGCCCGGTGAACGGGTAATCTGCAGGCCGGCCGACTGGATATGCTCGAAGGAGTCGAGCTGCGGGAACCAGGGCGAGCCGTAATTGTGCATGGCACCCATCGCCAGCACCGCGTCCTCGTAGAACTGCCAGTCGGCCTCGTCCGGTTGCGTGATCTTTTCCTGCTCTTCCAGCATGCGCGCATAAATGACCTGCAACGCGCTGTGCAGCATCTTCACGAAGGCCTGCAGCCCCTCCTCGCGCTTGCCCTCCGGCAGGTGCTCGTTGACATCCTTCAGTACCGCGTCATAGCCACCCTCGGCAAACAGCCCCACCAGCCGCTTCAGCGTGCCCCGCACCTGTTCCTGTACCTTCGCATCCTTGATGCCGGTCTGGGCAAACATCTGCCGGGCATAGGCGTCGACCACCTCGGACACCTTGCCCTCATCGTGCACATAGGCGTCGAACACCATGAAGCGCTTGATGCCGCTGCCCTTCGGATCGACCGGAATGGACAGGAAGCGGAACGGCTCCGACACCGCCGAGCGCACCCCGCTGAGGTAGAACAGTCGCCCGCCCTCGCCCGGCTGGGGATTCATGTAGGTCTGGTATTCCAGCGCCGTGCCATCCTCGCGCCGCAGCTTCCAGGTAAAGCTCGGGCCGATATTCTTCTGATGCACCTGCCCCTTGTCATCAGGTACCGGCTCGATGTTGAAGAGGCGGAAATCGGTCAGCTCCAGCTTGAGCTTGCCGCGTGGCCCGCCATCCAGACTGTAACTGCCGAACACCTCGCCGGTGAAGGCCAGCGGCTCGACCTCGTCCGGATACAGCGACCACAGCTTCAGCTTGAGCTTCGAGCCGCCATCCCCGAAGCTGGCCTGGTAGATGGCGTAGCCCTTGTGGATCAGCGGGTGGTTGACCGAAATGGTTGCCTCGATGGGCTTGTCCAGGTCCGGATCGGTGACCACGATGTCGCTCTCGAAGGACTTGGGCTGGCCGGTGGCATAGTGCTCCACACGGAAGTCCTTCACCGTGATGTCGAACGGCAGGGGCTGTACCAGATAGCCATCGCCCATGCCGATGAAGATGACATTGGCCGTACTGCCTTCGGGGATGTTCACATTGCCGCGCAGCGAGGGGTTGTCCAGTGGCAGGCGGGCCTTCGGATTGACCTGCGAGGCGGGGATGTTGCGCGTCTCGATTTCCACCTGGCCAAGCAGCTGTCCGAGCCGGATGGGAATCTTCGAATCCAGCGTCCCGCCGATCAGGATGACGATGATGCCGACATGGGCAAACAGATAACCCAGCCGGGAAAGCCCGCCGCGCATGCCGGCCACCACCCGATGGTCATCGGTCGCCTTCTCGCGCACGCGAAAGCCCAGCCGCTCCAGCAGTGCATGACTGCGCCGTGCCACCTCCTCCGGTGGCGTGTCCGTGTCGCGCTCGAAGCGGTGATGGAACGCGCGCAGCGACTTCTCCTGCACATCCAGCCGGAAGTGGCGCATGTCGCGCAGCATCAGCGGGGCGTTGCGAATCACGCACACTGCCGTGGATGCGACGAGGAACACCAGCAGGAACAGAAACCAGCCGGCAATATACACATCGTACAGACCCAGCGCCTTGAAGATCTCGTGCCAGAACGGCCCGAACTTGATGATGTAGCTGCCGTAGTCCTCGTTCTGCTTGAGGACGGTGCCGATGACCGAGGCGATGCCCAGCGCCACCAGCAGGGTGATGGCCAGGTTCATCGAACCCAGAAAGACGAACAGGCGGCGGCTGAAGGACTGTCTGGAGGCTGGCTTGCTCACGCGGATACGTTACCGGTTCGGACGGGAGGCACGCATCTCGCCCATACGGCCCGGCGACGGAAGGACGCGCCATGCCGGAGGGAATGATCTGCTGCGGGATGATGCCATGTCACGGTTAGCTCTGGGATTGCCGGAAGCCGGGGATGATAGCACGGGCACAACATCCGACCGTGTGAAGCCGATACGGTTCCCGTGGAAATTCGCCCCCCCCAACGCAAGGGGGCGGCCAGTGGCCGCCCCCGGAAACACCGTATCGGTCAGCCGATCAGGGCTTCAGGCCCTGGATGTACTGGGCCACAGCGGCGATGTCGGCATCGCTCATCTTGTGCACGGCGTTGCGCATCATGCGGCCGGCATCGTTGGCACGCTTGCCGCTGCGGAAGTTCTTGAGCTGGTTTTCCACATACTTGGCATGCTGGCTGGCCAGCTTGGGGAATTTGGCAGCCGGGTTGCCGGCACCGTCGGGGCCGTGGCAGGCGGCGCAGGCAGGGACACCATCGGCCGGCACGCCACCCATGTAAATCAGGCGGCCACGCTCGACCAGCTTCTCGTCGGCGGTACCGGGCTTGGTGGCCTGGCTGGAGAAGTAGGCGGCCAGGTCCTCGCGGTCCTGCGCGCTCAGGGGCGCGGCCATGGGCGCCATGGTGGCATTCTTGCGCCGGCCTTCCTTGAAGTCGGCCAGCTGCTTGACGATGTAGCTGGCATGCTGACCGGCCAGCTTCGGCCACTCGGGATTGAAGCTGTTGCCGTCACCACCGTGGCAGGCGGCGCAGGTGGCGGAAAGCTGCTTGCCGTGCGCCTTGTCGCCCGCAGCCAGGGACGGACCCGCGATGCCCAGGGAAAGGGCTGCCAGTGCAACGAAAAGGGTCTTTTTCATCGGTCGATGACTCCTAAAAGAGAATGTGCGAAAACGGAAAACTCGTCTCAGCCGCCCCAACCCGGTGCGCGGGCAGCGCTGAAAATGGCCGCATTGTATACCATAATTGCCCCCCGCAGGCAAAGAACGCGGCACCGGACACGGGGCAAAAATCCCGAGCAAATCACTCAAACTTCAGGAAAAATTTTCCATGAGCGGCCCCAGATACCAGCAGACCCGATTCGTCATGAGCGCGCAGAAGCCGCGCGACCTGCCCACCGAATCGCTGCCCGAAGTGGCCTTTGCCGGCCGCTCCAATGCCGGCAAGTCCAGCGCCCTGAACACCCTGTGCCAGCAGCGCGCCCTGGCCCGGACCAGCAAGACACCGGGACGCACCCAGCTCATCAACTTCTTCGAAGTGCCGGAAACCGGCTTCCTGGTCGACCTGCCTGGCTACGGCTTTGCCAAGGTGCCGCCGGCGGTCAAGCGCCAGTGGTACGAGCTGATCGAATACTATCTGGCCAACCGGCGCACCCTGCGCGGAGTGATGCTGATGATGGACATCCGCCACCCGCTCAAGGACCTGGACCGGCAGATGATCCACTGGTGCGAGGAGGCGGGCGTACCGGTGCACATCCTGCTCACCAAGGCCGACAAGCTCAAGCACGGGGCGGCGAAGAAGAGCCTGATGCAGGTGCAGAAGGCCCTCGCCGAAGAGGGGAGCCAGGCCAGCGTTCAGCTGTTCTCGGCGACCCGCCGCACCGGTGTGGATCAGGCCTGGCAGCAGCTCGATCGCTGGCTGCTCGGCCCGGAGGAGGAAGCGGAGCCGGCGGCTACAGCGTCCTGACGAAGCGCCGCACCTCCGGCGCGTGACGCCGGCTGACCTCAAGGCGGGTGTCGTCGTCCCTGAGCCGCAGCAACAGCCCGCCGTCGGGTGCCTTCTCCAGCCCCGCGATGGCGTTGCGCGCCACCAGTGTACTGCGGTGGATGCGCAGGAAGCGGTCACCGAACTCCGCCTCCAGCGCCTTGAGCGGCTCCTCGATCAGCACCTCGCCGCCGGCATGGTGAACGGCAACATACTTCTGTTCGGCATGGAAATAGCGCACGTCCTCGATCGGCACCAGCACCAGATTGCCACGCACGCGGGCACAGATGTGGGTGCGGGCGGAGCCCGCCTCCCCGCCCAGTTCGGCCATCTGGGCCCGGTTCGGGCGCCGCGCCCGGGCCAGCGCCTCGGCCAGCCGCTCGCGCTGTACCGGCTTGAGCAGATAGTCCACTGCCTGCGCCTCAAAGGCCTCCAGCGCGTGCTCGCCATAAGCGGTGGTGAAGATCAGCGCCGGCGGGGTCTCCAGCGCGGCCAGATGGCGCGCCGCCTCCAGCCCGTCCATGCCGGGCATGCGGATGTCCATCAGCACGACATCCGGCTGCAGGCGTTCGGCCTGTTCCAGCGCGGCCCGACCGTTGCCCGCCTCGCCGACCACCTCCGCCTCCGGCAGCGCCTCCAGCATCTGCACCAGCCGCTGGCGGGCCAGCGGCTCGTCATCCACCACCAGAACCTTCATTCCGCATCCTCCCGCGGCAGGCAGAAGCGCACCCGGTAGCGTCCCTGCCCGGTGCGCACCTCCAGGCAGCTGCGCTCGCCATACAGAAGGCGCAGGCGCTCGCGGATATTGGCCTGCGCCATGTGATTGCCCCGCCGGCCCTCGCCCCCGCCGGCCTCCGGCTGCGGGTTCTCCACCTCCACACAGAGGCGGCCGCCCTCGCCCCGCACCTCGATGCGCACCTCACCGCCCTCGGGCAGGGGCTCGATGCCGTGATAGACGGCATTCTCCACCAGCGGCTGCAGGCACAGGGCCGGCACCTGACGACGCTGATCCAGCTCCGGGTCGATGACCCAGCTCACCCGCAGCCGCTCGCCCAGACGCAACTGCTCGATCTCCAGGTAGCGCCGGGCCAGCTCCAGCTCCTCGGCCAGCGGCCGGCGCTCCTCGCTGGCCAGCGCGGCACGGAACAGGCTGGAAAGGTCCTCCACCGCCCGCTCGGCGCGCTGCGGATCGATCCCGATCAGGCTGGCGATGGTATTCATGCTGTTGAACAGGAAATGTGGCCGGATGCGGGCCTGCAGGGCCTGGACCTGGGCGCTGGCGCGGGCCTGCAGGCTCGCCCGCCACTGCTGCTGTACCCAGAAATAGCGCAGCAGCACGGTCAGCAGAATGAAGGTGATGCCGCCAGTCTTGACCAGCAGCGACTCGGGCGTCACCCGCACCACGCGGTCGAGCCCCTGATGCAGCATCAGCCAAAGCGCCAGCTGCGACATCAGCAGCGACATGCCCATCCCCACGATGAACACCACCACGATCTGGGCCATCAGGCTCAGGCGCACGATCAGCCGGTGCAGCAGACAGAGCACGGCCACCGTGCCCAGCACGATCCACTGCACGAACAACGACAGCTGCGACAGCTCGCTCCAGAAGCGGCCATCCAGGGGCGCCGAGGCCAGGGTCAGCACCAGGGCCAGCAACTCGCCACCCAGCACCGCCACCAGCACCGCCTGCGGCTGGCAGGGATTCGGCAGCAGGGCCTGCCCCTCCTCCATTGCAACGGATTTTTCCATGCCCCGAGTGTCGATGCTTCGGGGGTCGGTTGCAAGAGTCATCTCAAGGCTTTCCACTGCCCGTGTGAGATTCTTCTCCATATGAGGTTTCGGCGCCATGGAAGATGGCCATCATTCATCAATGAACTGCACACTCGCTTGCGCGAGCGCGCCCCACTTTCTTTGCTTGCCCAAAGAAAGTGGACAAAGAAAGGGCACCCCAGTGCCTTGGAACGCGCCGGCTCCGGGTGCGATTTCCGGGAATAGCCCGAAGGGAGGCCGGCATGGATGCCGGCCTGTGGAGCACAGCCCGGATGTTGTGCCAGCATCCCGAGGGCAGGCGCGTTCCACGCCGCAGGATCGACGGTTCGTTTCTTTTGCGCCTGCAAAAGAAATGAACTCTTGCCCGCGAATCGGGTACGAAACCCAAGCAACGAAAACAATCCAAATCCTGATACTACTAGGCAATCGACGATCTGTTTTGATACCGCAACTGCTTATCGGCTGCGCCCCAATGCCCCGGAATGCGCCGGCTCCCAAATCCCACATGCAATCCACAATAGCCGGTATAATTCTCCACCCACAATCGGCCTCATCGGCCGAAACCACTACCGTGACAGAGGACACCACCATGCGCCCCAGCGGCCGACAGCCCGACGAACTGCGCCCCATCCGCTTTACCCGCCACTACACCAAGCATGCCGAAGGGTCGGTGCTGGTCGAATTCGGCGACACCCGGGTCATCTGCACCGCGACCGTCGAGGA
>RFHG01000088.1 GCA_003696465.1 Gammaproteobacteria bacterium
TGATCGCGCCGATCGCGATGGAGGAAGGTCTGCGCTTTGCCATCCGCGAGGGTGGCCGCACCGTCGGCGCCGGCGTCGTTTCCAAGATCATCGAGTAATCTCGACGATCCCGGTGCAGGAGAGCGTTCGCGGCAGCGGGCGCTCTCCTGCGCTTTGGTGTTTTTGCAGGAAAGTTACAGGCCAGTAGCTCAATTGGCAGAGCAGCGGTCTCCAAAACCGCAGGTTGGGGGTTCAAGTCCCTCCTGGCCTGCCATTTTTTCAGGCGTCCGGCGCGTGCCGGATGCGGAGTAGTGAAACGGATGGCGTCCAAGCCCGAACAGACAGGATCGACCCTGGACACGGTGAAGCTCGCGGTCTCCGCGCTACTGCTCGTCGCCGGTGTCATCGGCTTTTACTACTACGAGGAGCAGGCCACGCTGTATCGTGTGCTCGGGCTCCTCGCGGTAACCGGTGTGGCGGTAGCGATTGCCATGACCACGGCCATCGGTCGTGCCCTCTGGGCCTTCATGGGCGAGGCGCGGGCCGAAGTGCGCAAGATGGTCTGGCCCTCTCGAGCCGAGACGGTTCAGACGACGCTGGCCGTCTTCATCATGGTGGTGCTGATGGGCATCTTTCTTTGGCTGCTCGACATGTTGCTGGGTTGGGCAGTTCGTCATGTGGTGGCCTGAGGTGACCTGCAATGGCTAAGCGCTGGTACGTGGTACATGCCTACTCCAACTTCGAGCAGCAGGTAAAGCGCGCGCTCGAGGAGCGCATCAAGCGCGCCGGCATGGAAGACAAGTTTGGCGAGATCCTCGTCCCCACCGAAGAGGTGGTGGAGATGAAGGAGGGCCAGAAGCGCAAGAGTGAGCGCAAGTTCTTCCCCGGCTATGTCCTGGTGCAGATGGAGATGGATGACGATACCTGGCATCTGGTCAAGAGCGTGCCCAAGGTGCTGGGTTTCATTGGTGGTTCGGGTGACAAGCCGGCGCCGATCTCCGACAAGGAGGCCGAGCAGATCCTCAACCGCATGCAGGAGGGTGCGGAGAAGCCGCGCCCCAAGGTGCTGTTCGAGCCGGGCGAGGTGGTGCGTGTCACCGAGGGCCCGTTCAACGACTTCAATGGTGTCGTGGAAGAGGTCAACTACGACAAGAACCGCCTGCTGGTGGCGGTACAGATCTTTGGCCGCTCCACCCCGCTGGAACTCGAGTTCCACCAGGTGGAGAAGGTCTGAGCGCCCCACGGGGCACATTCCTGTAACCGGGGAGCCGATCAAAAGGCGCTTGTACCCGCATACGGAGCAAGATAGCAATGGCTAAGAAAGTCGAGTCCTACATCAAGCTGCAGGTGCCTGCAGGCGAGGCCAATCCGAGTCCGCCGGTCGGTCCTGCGCTGGGTCAGCATGGTGTGAACATCATGGAGTTCTGCAAGGCCTTCAACGCCAAGACGCAGAACATCGAGAAGGGTCTGCCGATCCCCGTGGTGATCACGGTCTACAACGATCGCAGCTTTACCTTCGTCACCAAGACGCCACCCGCCTCGATCCTGTTGCTCAAGGCCATCGGTGCACAGAAGGGCAGTGGCACTCCGAACACGCAGAAGATCGGCAAGGTCACCCGCGAGCAGCTCGAGGAGATCGCCAAGACCAAGGAGCCGGACCTGACGGCAGCCGACATGGATGCCGCGGTTCGTACCATCGCCGGTACCGCCCGCAGCATGGGCATTGATGTGGAGGGCGTGTAAATGGCCAAGCTGAGCAAGCGCATGAAGGAGGCCCGGGCACTGATCGAGCCGGGCAAGCTTTACCCTGCTGCCGAGGCATTCGAGCTGATCGCGAAGATGCCGCATGCGAAATTCCGCGAGTCTGTGGATGTGGCAGTCAATCTGGGTGTGGATCCGCGCAAGTCGGACCAGGTGGTGCGTGGCGCGACCGTGCTGCCCAACGGCACCGGCAAGGAAATGCGCGTGGCCGTCTTTGCCCAGGGCGAGAATGCCGAAAAGGCGAAGGAGGCCGGTGCGGATATCGTCGGTTTCGAGGACCTCGCCGAAGAAATCAAGAAGGGCAATCTCGATTTCGACGTGGTCATCGCCACGCCGGACGCGATGCGTGTGGTCGGTCAGCTGGGCCAGATTCTGGGCCCGCGCGGTCTCATGCCCAACCCCAAGGTGGGTACCGTGACTCCGGATGTCGTGACTGCGGTGAAGAACGCCAAGTCGGGTCAGGTGCGCTTCCGCACCGACAAGGCCGGCATCGTGCACTGCCCGATCGGCAAGGTCGATTTCGAACCCGGGGCGCTGGAAGAGAACCTGCGTCATCTGCTGCAGGAGCTGATCAAGCTCAAGCCGGCTGCAGCCAAGGGGACCTATCTCAAGGGCGTGACCGTCTCCTCGACCATGGGTCCAGGGGTGCCGGTGGATCACGCCGCGCTGGGTCTCTGACGGACCCGGCACGACTTTGGTGGGCCGCAGGGAGGCGGCCGACGTCAAAGACCGTGGGTGCGCCGCGAGGTGCTTAAAGAGCAATCGCCCACGCAGACGGTGGCATCGAATCAGGGATTCCTGGTCGGTACACCGTTGAGGTGGCACCTTCGGGTGTCGTATCAACCTCGGCAGGGACATGTGTCCCGGCCGTAACCAGGAGGTAAGACTCGTGGCATTAAGTCTCGAAGACAAGAAGCGTATTGTCTCTGAGGTTGCCGCGGTGGCTGAAAGTGCTCTGTCTGCGGTGGCGGCTGACTACCGCGGACTGACCGTCGATGAGATGACGGCCCTGCGCGTGAAGGCGCGCGAGGGCGGTGTCTATCTCCGCGTGGTCAAGAACACCCTGGCGCGCCGTGCCATCGAGGGCACGGAGTTCGAGTGCATGCAGGATGAGCTCGTTGGCCCGCTTCTTCTCGCGTTTTCGCAGGAAGATCCGGGTTCGGCTGCCCGCGTGATCAAGGACTTCGCCAAGGAGCACGAAACCCTCGAGGTAAAGCTGCTGGCCGTGGGTGGCCAGTGCCTGCCTGCCTCCGAGATCGACCGTCTGGCCAGCCTGCCGACGCGTGACCAGGCCATCAGCATGCTGATGGCGGTCATGAAGGCACCGCTGGACAAGTTCGCCCGTACCCTCAACGAGGTTCCGGGCAAGCTGGTTCGCACTGTGGCGGCGGTTCGAGACGCGAAGCAGTAAGCCCCCGTGGCCGATCAGGAACGCTGATTCGGTTATTTGAACACAGGAGTACATATCATGGCTGTATCCAAAGACGACATTCTGGAAGCGATTTCCAACATGACCGTCATGGAGATCGTTGACCTGATCTCCGCGATGGAAGAGAAGTTCGGCGTGTCTGCCGCTGCTGCCGTTGCTGCAGTGCCGGCTGGCGGTGCTGCCGGTGGTGACGCCGGCGCTGCCGAGGAAAAGACCGAGTTCGACGTGGTGATGACCAGCTTCGGCGGCAACAAGGTTGCGGTCATCAAGGCTGTTCGCGGCATCACCGGTCTGGGCCTGAAAGAGGCCAAGGAGATGGTCGAGGGCGCGCCTGCCACCATCAAGGAAGGCGTGTCCAAGGATGAGGCTGAAGAGATCAAGAAGCAGCTGGAAGAAGCTGGCGCTACTGTTGAGCTCAAGTAAGCTTCGCCTGTTACACGGGCTCGGGGAGAGGCTGGCGGTCTGACCGCCGGCCTTTTCCCGCTTGTGTTTTCCCCGCGTTGCGGGGTTGAGGTGCGGGAGCCTGGCGGCATGCCGTCGATCATGACGAAGGCATGCCGACAAGCTCCAGGAAGGCCCCGAAACGGTCGGGGGCTTCCACATGAAAATGCATTTTCGCGTGAGGAATCGTGATGGCCTACAGCTACACCGAAAAGAAACGTATTCGCAAGGATTTCGGCAAGCGTCCCCAGATTCTTGAGGTCCCCTACCTGCTTTCCATCCAGATGGACTCCTACAGGGATTTTCTGCAGGAGAATGTCCCGGTGGCGGAGCGCAAGCCGAGTGGCCTGCACGGTGCCTTCAGTTCGATCTTCCCCATTGTCAGCTACTCCGGCAATGTACGCCTTGAGTATGTCGACTACCGGCTTGGCAAGCCGGTGTTCGATGTCAAGGAGTGCCAGCTGCGCGGCGTGACCTACGCCGCCCCCCTGCGCGTGACCCTGCGCCTGGTCATCATGGACAAGGATGCGCCCAAGGGTGCGGCCCCGAAGGAGGTCAAGGAGCAGGAGGTCTACATGGGCGAGATGCCGCTGATGACCGAGAATGGCACCTTCGTCATCAACGGTACCGAGCGGGTCATTGTTTCCCAGCTGCACCGCTCGCCCGGTGTCTTCTTCGAGCACGACAAGGGCAAGACCCATTCCTCCGGCAAGCTGCTGTTCAATGCGCGGGTGATTCCCTATCGCGGTTCCTGGCTCGACTTCGAGTTCGACCCCAAGGACAACGTCTTCGTGCGCATCGACCGCCGCCGCAAGCTGCCGGCCACCATCCTGCTGCGCGCGCTCGGTTATGATACCGAGGAAATCCTCGGCATGTTCTTCGAGACCAACCACATCAAGCGCAGCAAGGACGGCTATACGCTGGAACTGGTCCCCGAGCGCCTGCGCGGCGAGATTGCCGCCTTCGACATCAGGATCGGCAAGAAGGTGCTGGTCGAGGAAGGGCGCCGCATTACCGCCCGCCACATCCGCGAGCTGGAAAAGGCGGGTGTCACCAAGCTGGAAGTGCCGGCCGAGTATCTGACGGGCAAGGTGCTGGCGCACAGCATCATCGACAAGGACACCGGCGAGCTGATTGCGGAGGCCAATGCCGAGATCACGCCCGAGCTGCTTGAGGCGTTGGACAAGGCGGGCATCGAGGAGTTCGAGACCCTGTTCACCAACGATCTGGATCACGGCCCCTACATCAGCGACACCCTGCGCATCGATCCCACTCGCAGCCAGCTCGAGGCCCAGGTGGAGATCTATCGCATGATGCGTCCGGGTGAGCCGCCGACCAAGGAGGCCGCCGAGACCCTGTTCCACAATCTGTTCTTTACCTCCGAGCGCTATGACCTGTCGCCGGTCGGGCGCATGAAGTTCAATCGCCGCCTGGGCCGCGAGTCCGAGACCGGCCCCGGCATCCTTTACGACTACAAGTATTTCAGCGGTCGCAACGACGAGGAGTCGAAGCAGCTGGTCGAGGAGATGGGTGAGGACTCGGATATCCTGGCTGTGCTCAAGACCCTGGTCGACATCCGCAATGGCCAGGGCCAGGTGGACGATATCGACCATCTGGGCAACCGTCGTGTGCGCAGCGTCGGCGAGATGGCGGAAAACGTGCTCCGGGTGGGCCTGGTACGCGTCGAGCGTGCGGTCAAGGAGCGCCTGACCATGGCCGAGAGCGAGGGCCTGATGCCGCAGGACCTGGTCAATGCCAAGCCGGTGGCCGCGGCGGTGAAGGAGTTCTTCGGCAGCTCGCAGCTGTCGCAGTTCATGGACCAGAACAATCCGTTGTCGGAGGTGACCCACAAGCGGCGTATCTCCGCGCTGGGGCCGGGTGGCCTGACCCGCGAGCGTGCCGGTTTCGAGGTGCGCGACGTGCATCCGACCCATTACGGCCGTGTATGCCCGATCGAGACCCCGGAAGGGCCGAACATCGGCCTCATCAACTCGCTGGCGGTCTATGCCCGGACCAACCCCTACGGCTTCCTGGAAACCCCTTACCGGAAGGTCGTGGATGGTCGCGCAACGGACGAGATCCACTACCTGTCGGCGATCGAGGAAGGCAACTTCGTCATCGCACAGGCCAATGCCACCCTCGACGAGGACGGCCGGCTGGTCGACGAGCTGGTGTCCTGTCGGCACATGAACGAGTTCACCCTGTCCACGCCGGACAAGGTTCAGTACATGGACGTGTCGCCGAAGCAGATCGTCTCGGTGGCCGCGGCCCTGATTCCGTTCCTGGAGCACGACGATGCCAACCGCGCACTGATGGGCTCGAACATGCAGCGCCAGGCGGTGCCCTGCCTGCGTGCCGAGAAGCCGATCGTCGGTACCGGTATCGAGCGTACCGTGGCCATGGACTCCGGCTCCACCGTGAAGGCGCGCCGTGGCGGCGTGGTCGATTCGGTCGATGCGGCCCGCATCGTGGTCCGTGTGAACGATGACGAGACCGAGGCCGGCGAGCCGGGTGTCGACATCTACAACCTGACCAAGTACACCCGTTCCAACCAGAACACCTGCATCAACCAGCGCCCGCTGGTCAAGCCCGGCGACGTGATCGCCCGCGGTGATGCCCTGGCCGACGGCTCTTCCACCGACATGGGCGAGCTGGCCCTGGGGCAGAACATGCTGGTCGCGTTCATGCCCTGGAACGGGTACAACTTCGAGGACTCCATCCTCATTTCCGAGCGCGTGGTGCAGGAGGATCGCTTCACCAGCATCCACATCGAGGAGCTCACCTGCGTGGCCCGCGATACCAAGCTTGGCCCGGAGGAAATCACTGCCGACATCCCCAATGTCAGCGAAGGGCTGCTGTCCAAGCTGGATGAATCCGGGATCGTGTATGTCGGTGCCGAGGTGAAGCCGAACGACATCCTGGTCGGCAAGGTCACGCCCAAGGGCGAGACCCAGCTCACCCCGGAAGAGAAGCTCCTGCGCGCCATCTTCGGCGAGAAGGCCTCCGACGTGAAGGACACCTCGCTGCGCGTGGGTTCCGGCATGGAGGGGACGGTCATCGACGTGCGCGTGTTCACCCGCGACGGTGTGGAAAAGGACAAGCGTGCGCAGCAGATCGAAGAAGCGATGCTGGAGAGCGTGCGCAAGGACCTCAAGGACCAGCAGCGCATCTACGAGGACGACATCTACAGCCGCGTCGAGAAGCTGCTGGTGGGCAAGGTGGCCGTGGGCGGCCCCAACAAGCTCAAGGAAGGGGCCAAGGTCACCAAGAGCTATCTCAACGAGCTCGACCGCGAGCAGTGGTTCGAGATCCGCATGAAGAACGACGAGGTCAATCGTCAGCTCGAGGATCTGGGCAACCTGATCAAGGAGCAGCAGGCCTCGTTCGAGGAGAAGTTTGCCGAGCAGAAGGCCAAGCTCACCCAGGGCGACGATCTCGCCCCGGGCGTGCTGAAGATGGTCAAGGTCTACATCGCCGTGAAGCGGCGCATGCAGCCGGGTGACAAGATGGCCGGCCGTCACGGCAACAAGGGTGTGGTGTCGATGATCGTACCGGTGGAGGACATGCCCTTCATGGAAGACGGCACTCCGGTCGATATCGTGCTCAACCCTCTGGGCGTGCCCTCGCGCATGAACGTGGGCCAGGTGCTTGAGACCCATCTGGGCTGGGCCGCGATGGGGCTCGGCAAGAAGATTGGCCGCATGATCGATGCCAAGGCAAAGGTCGACGAACTGCGCAAGTTCCTCGACCAGGTCTACAACCACAGCGACAAGGTGCGCCACGAGGATCTCGACAGCCTCAGCGACGAAGAAATCCTCGAGCTGGCCAACAACCTGCGCAAGGGCGTGCCGATGGCCACTCCGGTATTCGACGGTGCCGAGGAGGAGGAGATCAAGGCCATGCTGAAACTGGCCGATCTGCCCGAGTCGGGCCAGACCACCCTGTTCGACGGCCGTACCGGCGATGCCTTCGACCGGCCGGTGACCGTGGGCTACATGCACATGCTCAAGCTCAATCACCTGGTCGACGACAAGATGCATGCCCGTTCCACCGGCCCGTACAGCCTGGTCACCCAGCAGCCGCTGGGCGGCAAGGCCCAGTTCGGTGGCCAGCGCTTCGGCGAGATGGAGGTATGGGCGCTGGAGGCCTATGGCGCGGCCTATACCCTGCAGGAGATGCTCACCGTCAAGTCCGACGATGTGCAGGGCCGCAACAAGATGTACAAGAACATCGTCGATGGCGATCACCGCATGGAGGCCGGCATGCCCGAGTCCTTCAACGTGCTGATGAAGGAAATCAAGGCGCTCGGCATCAACATCGAGCTGGAACACGACGACTGAAGCACGGACACGGGCATAACCACATAGCAGTCAAGGCAAGAGGCGGGAACACGACATGAAAGACTTGCTGAATCTTTTCAAGCAGCAGACCCAGCAGACCATCGAGGACTTCGATGCCATCCGCATCGGTCTGGCTTCCCCGGAGATGATCCGGTCCTGGTCCTATGGCGAGGTGAAGAAGCCGGAGACCATCAACTACCGTACCTTCAAGCCGGAGCGCGACGGCCTGTTCTGTGCCAAGATCTTCGGCCCGGTGAAGGATTACGAGTGCCTGTGCGGCAAGTACAAGCGCCTCAAGCACCGCGGGGTCATCTGCGAGAAGTGCGGCGTGGAAGTGACCCAGGCCAAGGTACGCCGCGAGCGCATGGGGCACATCGAGCTGGCCAGCCCGGTCGCGCACATCTGGTTCCTCAAGTCGCTGCCCTCCCGCATCGGCCTGCTGCTGGACATGACCCTGCGCGACATCGAGCGCGTGCTCTATTTCGAGTCCTTCGTCGTCATCGATCCCGGCATGACCACCCTCGAGCGTGGCCAGCTGCTTTCGGACGAGGCCTATCTGGAGGCCATCGAGGAAAACGGCGACGAATTCGATGCCCGCATGGGTGCCGAGGCGGTGTTCGAGCTGCTGCGGTCTCTCAACCTCGAGGACGAGCGGCGCAAGCTGCGCGAGGAGCTCGAGGGCACCCGCTCCGAGACCAAGATCAAGCGTATCGGCAAGCGCCTGAAGCTGATCGAGTCGTTCCTCGAGTCCGGCAACAAGCCGGAGTGGATGATTCTCACCGTCCTGCCGGTTCTGCCGCCGGACCTGCGTCCGCTGGTGCCGCTGGACGGTGGCCGGTTCGCCACCTCCGATCTCAACGACCTGTATCGCCGCGTCATCAACCGCAACAACCGCCTCAAGCGTCTGCTGGAGCTGAACGCACCGGACATCATCGTGCGCAACGAGAAGCGCATGCTGCAGGAGGCAGTCGATGCCCTGCTGGACAACGGTCGTCGTGGCCGCGCCATCACCGGTACCAACAAGCGTCCGCTGAAGTCGCTGGCCGACATGATCAAGGGCAAGCAGGGGCGTTTCCGCCAGAACCTGCTGGGCAAGCGCGTCGACTACTCGGGCCGTTCGGTCATCGTGGTCGGCCCCACGCTCAAGCTGCACCAGTGCGGCCTGCCGAAGAAGATGGCGCTGGAGCTGTTCAAGCCTTTCGTGTTCGGCAAGCTGCATCGCATGGGGCTGGCCACCACCATCAAGGCGGCCAAGAAGCTGGTCGAGAAGGAGAGCCCGGAGGTCTGGGACGTGCTCGAGGACGTGATCCGCGAGCATCCGGTAATGCTGAACCGCGCACCGACCCTGCACCGCCTCGGCATCCAGGCCTTCGAGCCGGTGCTGATCGAGGGCAAGGCCATCAACCTGCATCCTCTGGTCTGTGCCGCCTTCAACGCCGACTTCGACGGTGACCAGATGGCCGTCCACGTGCCGCTGTCGATCGAGGCACAGCTGGAGGCGCGGGCCCTGATGATGTCCTCCAACAA
>RFHG01000518.1 GCA_003696465.1 Gammaproteobacteria bacterium
CCCTGGTGCTGAAGACACCCGACCCTCAGCTGTAGCGGGGGCTGGGGTCATCCCGGCGCTCGACGGCGCAGGTCTTGTGGGGCCAGAGGCTGACGTTGCCGTTGACCTCGACGAGGATGGCGTCTTCGAAGCAGCCGACAAAGCGGCCGCGCAGGTGCAGGTCGCGGTTGTCGAGGGTCAGGGCCGTCCCCTTGGGGATGAGACGGCAGAACTGTTCAAATTCCTCTCGGGTCATCTCATCCATCCTTTCCTTGGTCGGCCTCCCGAACCACGGCGTCGGCCAGCTGTTCGGCAAGGTCCACCAGCTCCTCGTGCCCGTTCAATCCGGTGATGAAGCGTTCGGGAATGCCGGAACGGCCGACCTGGGCCCCGACCAGGGCGCCGGTGAGCATGGCGCGGGCCATGTTCTGGCCGCCGCCGTTGACCGCGTGCAGCACTGCCGCCTCGAAATCCTCGGCGAACCGTGCGGCGAGATAGTAGGCGGCCGGCACGACGTGATAGATGGCGCAGGGCATACCGTAAATCAGGGACACTTTCCAGGCCGGCTCGATACGGATGTCGGGGTCGCGGGCGGCGCGGGCCATGTAGCCGGGCGAGAGCAGGGCGTCCGGCGAGGGGAAACGCCCGGGTCGCGGCGGTTCCGCAACACCTTTGGGCGGCGGCTGCAGATCGTCGGTGGTGACGGTGTGAAAAGGCAGCGCACCGGCTTTGACCTTGCGCATCAGCCGCAGGCCGATGTTGCCGTCGAGCGGCGCACCGCTCACCAGCTCGCCGAGCACCGCGCAAAAGGCGACGGTCAGCGCCAGCACCGTCTGGTCGGTCTGGGTCAGGGCGGTGTTGTCGGCGACAGCCTCGGCCAGCTTTTTCGGCCGGCCAGCGTAGCGTACGGCGATGGCCAGGGTCCGCTCGATCGCTTCGGTGGTGTCCGCCGGGCCGCCGGTCTCCGTCCAGTCGCGTCCTTCCACCACCCGGCAGCGCCAGGCATCACGGATCGACTGGCTGGTATAGCCGCCGGGGCCCGATTGCGGTGTGCCGTCAAGCCGGGTGAAGAGCTCCTGTTCGAGGCGGGCGCAGAAGTCCTCCCGGTTGTAGCCGTCGCGGGCGAGCAGGGATTGGAGCGTGAGTTTGAGAACAAGCCCCGACTGGGACAGGTCCCCGGCCTTGAGCCCGGCGTGATAGCGGTCGGGACGCGG
>RFHG01000519.1 GCA_003696465.1 Gammaproteobacteria bacterium
CGATTACTGGGATGGCCTGGACTGCCTGGTGCATTCGGTCGCCTTTGCGCCCAAGGAGGAACTGGAAGGTGATTTTCTCGACAACGTGACCCGCGATGGTTTTCGTATTGCCCACGAAATCAGCTCATATAGCCTGGATGCCCTGGCCAAGGCAGGCCGGCAGATGATGCAGGGGCGCAACGGCTCCATCCTCACCCTCTCCTATCTGGGTGCGGTACGCGCCATGCCGAGCTACAACGTGATGGGTCTGGCCAAGGCCAGCCTGGAAGCGAATGTGCGCTATCTGGCCTATACCCTGGGTCCCGAGGGTACACGCGTGAATGCCATCTCGGCCGGTCCCATCCGTACCCTGGCCGCCTCCGGCATCGGCGACTTCCGAAAGCTGCTCGACCATGTGGCCGAAGTTGCGCCGCTGCGTCGCAATGTCACCATCGAGGAAGTCGGGAATGTCGGGGCATTCCTGTGCTCCGACCTCGCCTCCGGCATCACCGGCGAGATCACTTACGTGGATTCGGGCTTCAATATCGTTGCCGCCTGAACGGCCCAAGGTCCCTGTCGAAAACGGCGCCATGAAGGCGCCGTTTTTCATGGGGTGGCGTGAACTCAGTGGCCGCCAAGCGCCGCCTCCGCGCGATCCTTCTCCTCCGGGGTGAGGTACTGCTCGAAGTTGGCCTTGGTGAAGGCGTGCGCGTAGGCCTCTTCCGGGCTGATGACCCCTCTCTCCATGAGGCTCTTCAATGCGCTGTCCATGGTCTGCATGCCCTGCGACGCGCCCCCCTGCAGCGCCGTCTCGAGCTGCTCGGTCTTGCCCTCGCGCAGCAGGTTGGAGACTGCCGGTGTGTTGATCATGAGCTCGATGGCTGCCACCCGGCCATCCCCCTCCTTCTTGCGTACCAGCTGCTGCGACACCACGGCACGCAGGGAGGTGGCCAGCATGGCACGTACCTGCGACTGCTCGTTGGCCGGGAAGGCATTGACGATGCGGTCCACGGTCGAGGTGGCACTGTTGGTATGCAGCGTGCCGAACACGAGGATGCCCACTTCCGCCGCCGTGACCGCCAAACGCATGGTCTCGAGGTCACGCAGCTCGCCGACCAGAATCACATCGGGGTCCTCGCGCAGGGCCGAACGCAGGGCATTGGCGAAACTGCCCGTATGCACGCCGACCTCACGCTGCGAGATCAGGCAGCGCTTGCGCTGGTGCACGAATTCGATCGGATCCTCGATGGTGATGATATGCCCCTTCACGTTGCTGTTGATGAAGTCGATCATCGCTGCCAGCGTGGTCGACTTGCCCGACCCGGTCTTGCCGGTGACCAGAACCAGTCCGTTGGCATTGCGGCAAAAGCTCTTGAGGATCTCGGGCATGCCGAGCTGTTCGAGGGTGAGCGCCCGCGCCGGGATGGTCCTGAAGACCGCCGCCACCCCGTTGATATGGCGCAGCATGTTGACCCGGAACCGGGCCACGCCCTCGAGCTCGTAGGCGAAGTCTGCCTGATCGTAGCGTTCGAACTCGCGTTGTGCGGCGCGGGGAGCCAGCATCATCAGCTGCTCGCTCAGCACCTCGTTGTCGATTTCTTCTTCCTCGATGACTTCAAGCACGCCATAACGGCGCATGCGCGGGTATTCACTGGCCACCAGATGCAGATCGGAGGCGTCCCGTCTGACCGTTTCCTTGAGCAGTTCCTGCAGGTCAAAGGCCATCGCCGGCTCCTCAGATCGTGACCTTCGGCAGCAGCGAGGGATCCGTCACGAAACGCTGGAACTGCTGCTTGTCGGTGGCATAGAGATAGGCATCGTCCGGATCAATCTCGCCAGCCTCGATGGCCTCCATCAGGGCCTGGTCCATCAGCTGCATGCCCTGTGCCTTGCCGGTCTGCAGCTGGGACGGAATCTGGAAGGTCTTGTCGGTGGTAATGAGCCGGGCAATGGCGTGATTCATGGTCATGATCTCGACGATCGGCATGCGGCCACGGCCATCCGCCTTCTTGACCAGCACCTGGGTGATGACGGCATGCAGGTTCTGCGACAGGAACACCTTGCCCTGGTCACGCAACTCGGCCGGCAGTGCATCGAGGATACGGTCGATGGTCTTCACCGCCGAGGTCGTATGCATGGTACCCAGCACCAGGTGCCCAGTCTCCGCGGCCATCATGGCCATGGTGAGGGTATCGGCGTCGCGCAGCTCGCCCACCAGAATCACGTCCGGGTCCTCGCGCAGCGCTGCCCGCAGACCATCCTTGAAGGATGGCACATGGGTCTCCACCTCGCGCTGGATGACCTGGGCCTCCTTGCTCTGGTGGACGAACTCCACCGGGTCTTCCAGGGTAATGATATTGACCTTCCGACGCCGATTGATGTAATCGATCATCGCCGCCAGGGTGGTGGACTTTCCGGTACCGGTAGAGCCGGTCACCAGCACCAGCCCCTGGTGGAAGTGGGTAAACTTTTCCACCACCGGTGGCAGGCCCAGCTCTTCGAGCTTCGGCGTCTCCAGCGGGATGTGCCGGAAGGTGGCACCAATTCCGGTCAGCTTGCGAAACACATTGACCCGAAACCGGCCCACACCCGGCGACATGTAGGAGAAATCCAGATCCTGTCCCTTGCGGAAGCGCTCCTTCTGCGACTCGGTCAGGATCTCGTTGATGTAGCCCGCCAGTTCGGTATCGCGCAGGTCACGGAAACGGATCGGCATCAGGTCGCCGTCCATGCGCAGCATGGGCGGCACACCAACCGCCAGGTGCACATCGGAGCAGCCCTGTTCGCGGCCCAGCTTGAGAAAGGCATCAATTCTCGCCATGCATCACTCCAGCATCATCTCCAGCCGCTTCCTGAGTTCACCCATGCTCTGGTAGCGTTTCTCCGGTTCCACCGACATCGCCTTGCGCACCACGGCTGCCAGGGTCTTGGGAATCTCGGGACGGATCTCGCTCACCAGAGGGGCATTGCCCTGCACGTGCTGGTACATGAGCGACATGTAGTCCTCGCCCTGATAGGGCGGCTTGCCGGTCAGCATCTCGTACATGATGACACCCAGGCTGTAGATGTCGGTACGGTTGTCCACCGGCTTGCCCAGCACCTGTTCCGGGGCAATATAGGTAGGCGTGCCGACCAGCGTGCCGGTGCGGGTCAGCCGTGTCTCGTTGTGCCGGGCCGCCGCAGCGATGCCGAAATCCACCACCTTCACCAGGCCCTCGTCGTTGACCAGGATGTTGGGCGGCTTCATGTCGCGATGAATCACACCCTCCTTGTGCGCCGCCTCCATGCCGGCACAGATCTGCACCAGTTCGCGCAGGGCCTGCTGGATGTCCATGCCCCCTTCGCTGTCCTTGATCTCCTTGCTCAGAGTATGGCTCTCGAAGTATTCCATGGAGATGGCCTGCCAGTCCCCGAAGGTGAGCAGGTCGAAGATGCGGATTACATTGGGATGCGTGATCTTTCGGGTAAAGCGCAGCTCGTGCACGAAGCGCTTGATGGCCGACTCGTCCGAGGCCATCTGCGTGTTGATGAACTTGAGCACAATCTGCTCGTTGACGAAGGTATCGTTGACCAGCAGCACCGTGCCGAACGCGCCCTTGCCGATGCGACGGATGAACTGGTAGCGATCGCCAATCAGCTCGCCCGGCTTGAGCAACTCCAGATTGAAGACCTGGCCGGTGCGCACATCGCGCACGATGCTTTCCATCTCCTGGGTCTCGGCCGTGCTGCCGTGCTGGACCAGCTCCTCCGAGGCCTCCTTGTCCATGCCGTATTCGCGCCTGACCCGCTCCAGCGACTCGGCCGAGGCCTCGCGCTCCATGGAGCCGCTGAGCGGATGGCGCTCCGTAATCTGCTTGACGACCCGGGTGGCCAGATCCTGCACCTCCTCCGGGGCATCCTTGATCTCGGCGAAGATGGCCTCGTTGATGTCGTCGGCATCGACCTCGTCGGTCAGCAGGGCGAGGGCATTGAGTGCCTCTTTCTGCACTTCCGGATTCTGGTCGCGGAGGAAGGGCACGATCTTTCGCGCCACGCTGGTATCACCGATCTGGCCCAGGGCATGCAGCACCACGGCGCGGGCCTTCTCGTCCCGCTCCGCAAGCGCGATCAGCGGCTCGACGGCACGCCGATTGCCCAGTTGACCCAGCGCGTCCACGGCCCGCTCCCGCACCCACCAGTCCTCGTCCTCGAGCATGTTGATGAGGTAGTCGAGGGTGCGTGGATCCTTGCTGCTGTTGATGATCTCGATGGCCGTGCGGCGCACGAACTTGTTCGGGTCCTTGATCAGCTCGAGCATGGCATCGACCACGCGCGGCCCGCCGATCTTGGCCAGCGCATCGGCGGCCCGTTCGCGTACCCACCAGTCGCGGTCCTTGATCGCCACCAGGAGGTCCTTGATCGAATCGGTATCGGCCACCTCATTGAGCACCTCGACCGCACCACGGCGCACGTATTCGTCCTCGTCCTGCAAGGGGTCGATGAGGAGCTCCACGGTCTGGGGATCACGCTTGCGGATCAGGGCCTCGATGGCCAGGTCCTGGATGCGGATATCCGGATCGCGCAACAGGGCGATGAGCGTATGCACGCTGACATCGGCCTCCTTCATGCCGGTGAGCGAACGTACTGCCTCGAGTCGCACCAGGCGGTTGCGGTCGGCCGCAAGCCGCTCCAGCGCCTCGACCACGGCCGGATTGCCGTCGAATCGGCCCAGGGTGCGGGCAATATGGGCGCGGATGTTCTCGTCCTTGCCCGAGAGGCGGCTGATCAGCTCCGGAATCTGCTTTTCGGTGACGATGTCATCGATGACCCGGAACAGGGCATTCTGATTGCCGACATCGAGCTTGTAGGCCTGACGCAGGAGCTGGTCGGGATTGACCTGTTCCTTGTGGCCCTCGAGGATTTCGATCAGGGCGGTCTTGGAGATCTCGGGATCACCGAACAGGTCGATCAGCAGATTGGGATCGAAGGCCTCGCTGATGCGAAGAATGGAGGCCACCGCATTGATCACGCGCGGACGGCCCTCGGCAAGGCCCTTGACGAATTCGGGCAGGGTGCTGTTGTTGACCAGCTTGAGCAAGGCCTGGGAGATGACCTCGGTCTGCTCCTTGCTGGTGGTATCGAGGGCATCGATCAGCGGCTGGATGGCCGGCTTTCCGATCTCGCGCAGGCGCTCGAGGGCCGCACGGACCTTGGGGTCTTCCGTGCTCGGGGCCGCCAGCACCTGATCCACCAGGCGCCCCACGCGCAGATTGTCGAGTATGCCCAGTGCCAAGCTCAGCTCCCCTTCACCGGCAGGATGCGAATGATGTGATCACGATTGACCAGGATCACCTGATCCTCCGTTCCTTCCTCATAGATCCGGATGAAACGGTCACCGGAAAGGTTCAGATAGTCGTACAGGCGGCGGTGTTGCGGCTGCAGCAGCTCGCGCACCTCGCCCTCTACCAGCGTACCGTCGCGCAGACCCAGGCGGGCATGAAGCACAGTACGTTCAACCCCCGGATCCTCGACCTGGGGCTCGCGATAGTGCACCCGAACGATGGCATTCTTGTTGTAGAAACGCGGCTCCTGCGGGTCCTCGTGCAACACCACCACGAAGGGCTCCGGGTCATTGAGCAGGTCCTTTGGCGTCTCCGGGCCCGCATGCCGTTCACTCTGCGGGGCGAGAAAAAAGGAGGCAATGACCTGCCCCTCTGTCTCCACCCACAGCGAGCTGATGAGGCGATCCTTCGGGATCTTCAGTGATTCGGTATCCATGCGCCTCCCTGAACGGCAATGACGGATCCGCTCTGTACCAAGGTACAATACCAGAACCGTTCCAGAAACAATAGCACCTGCTCCGCAAAAGCGAAAGTTTTCCCCGGCAAAACCGCAGCTTGCGACAATCGCTGCAGAAACCTCTGTAACTGCAGGCGTGCCGAGGGGCGGCGCCTCCTTCCCCCGGACCGGAGGATGCTAGGATGTACGACCCAATACACATATAGTCACAAAAGACATGTTGCGCACCCTGCTCTTCGATCTTGACGGCACCCTGCTCGATACTGCCCCTGACATGGCCTGGGCCCTGAACCGCGTCCTCGAAGGGCAGGGCCGTGCTCCCCTGCCCCTCGAGCGCATTCGAAGTGTCGTGTCTCATGGCAGCAAGGCATTGATGTCCCTGGCCTTTCCGGACCTGACCGAGGCACAGCGCGAACCCCTGAGGGAAGCATTCCTGACGCTCTACCGGAACAACCTGTTTCTGGATACCGCACTGTTCCCCGGCCTGGCGCCGGTACTCGCACGCCTGGAACAGACGGGCCGCCCCTGGGGCGTGGTGACCAACAAGCCGGCCTGGCTCACCGAGCCCCTGCTGGAAGGGCTGGGCCTGCTGGAACGCGCGGCCTGCGTGATTTCCGGCGACAGCACCCCGCGGCGAAAGCCGGATCCGCTGCCGCTTCGGCTTGCCTGCGAACGGATCGGCGTGGATCCCGTGCATGCCATCTATGTCGGTGATGCCCCGCGCGACATCGAGGCAGGGCATGCGGCCGGCATGACCACGGTCGTTGCGCTGTGGGGCTACATCGGCGACGATGACCGGCCCGAGCAATGGGGCGCAGACCACCTGCTCGAGGATCCGCGGAGCCTGCTCGGGCTGTTTCCGGACGACGCATCCCGTCGCGAGCACCTCCTCCAGCGGCAGTAGCCGTCACCGAGCCCCTGCGGTATCATCGTGCCACCTGCAATTCCACCATCAACAGGAGTCACCATGCGCCAGCACGCCCGTTTTCGCCTCCTCGTCCTTGCCCTGTTTGCCGCCCTGCTGCTCCCCCTGTCGGCACAGGCGGGCAAGATCGGCTTTGTCGACCTGCAAATGCTGCTGCAGAAGTCGCCCCAGCGCCAGGAGGCCAGTGCCCGCATCGAAAAGGAGTTTGCCGAACGCAAGCGCAAGATCCAGGAACTGATGGGTCGCATCCAGGCGCTCGAGAACCAGATCAAGGGCAATGCCGATGCCATGAGCCAGCAGCAGCTACGCAACAAGCAGCGTGAACTGCTCAACCTCAAGCGCGAGGCCAAACGCGAGGAACAGTACTACAACGAGGACCGCAACATCCGCAACAACGAGGAACTGGCCGAACTGCAGAAGGTCATCTTCAAAGCCATCGAAAAGGTCGCCGTGCGGGAAGGTTACGATCTGGTACTGGCCGAAGGCATTGCGTACTACTCCGACAAGGTGAACATCACCGACCTCGTCCTCGACCAGCTGCGCAAGGACTTCAAGCAGGGCCACTGATCATGCCGCTCCGGTCCCGTCTGTGCCTCGAGCTGCCGGACTGGATCGAAGCACACCTGCCCGCCGGCCCCCTGCCCGATGTGGAGCAGCGCATGAAGCTGGTACTCGAACTGGCGGCAGGCAACATCGACCACGAAACCGGCGGCCCCTTTGCGGCCGCCGTTTTCGATTCCGCCCACCGGCTGGTCGCCGCCGGGGTCAACCTCGTGACCCGCAGCCGGTGCTCCTCTGCACACGCCGAAATCGTCGCGCTTTCACTGGCCGAGCAGGCCTGCAATGATTACCGACTGCCGAGGGGGCATGAACTGGTCATCAGCGCGGAACCGTGCGCCATGTGTCTGGGCGCCATCCCCTGGTCGGGCGTGGACGGGATCGTCACCTCGGCCACGGATGCGGACATACGCGCCATCGGCTTCGATGAGGGGAGCAAGCCCGAAAACTGGGCCGCTGCACTGGAGCGCCGCGGCATCCGGGTCAGGCGCAACCTGCTGCGCCAGCAGGGCCGCGCCGTGCTCGAACGGTATCGTGCCCGGGGCGGGGAAATCTACAATGGACACGCACTCAGCGACGGCGGGTGAGTGCATCCTGCAATTCGGCCGCCAGTTCCTGAGCCAGGGCATCGCGGGTATCGATTGCCGCCCGGGGCAGCAAGTCGGACGGCTTCAGCACATGGACAAGCGCCTGACCGGTCATCGCCCCGACAACGAAGCCCAGGGCAAGCCCAACCAGGAATGAGCGGATGACCCGAATACCGTCCTGTCCAGATGAATCCATGTCGCGTCCAAGGGAAAGGGGCAGTCTGTACCCTGCCGAAAATGGGCCATGCGGTCGTATTCGTCAAGCCCCACCACCAGGCCAGCGTCGACCATGAACCGTAACATGCGCCAGCTCATCCGGCTTGCCGGGCATGACCCGGACCTGCGGACGGCACTGCGCGTTTCGGCCAAAGACCTCCGTCAGGCGGCCATCGCCCCGATCCATGCCCTGGCCCACCATCTGCATGCGGTCCTGTGGCGGGTTCAGGAGCCTGAAGTGGTCATCCACACCCTGCACTGGTGGCGCGAAGAGATCCATGCCGCCGGCGAAGGCAGGGCCACACACCCTCTGCTCGTGGCCCTACAACCCTGGATACGTGAGATCGAGCTGCCACTGGACTATTTCGACGAGCTGGTGGACGCACGGTTGAGCCTGGTTCACCAACGGGCGCTGGAAACGCCGCAGGATCATGCCCTGCATTGCTACCGGGCGGGCAGCATCCTGCTGCTGCTCGACGGGGCGATTTGCGGTTATGGCGCACGCACGACGCACCGGGCCCTGACCCGCCTCGGACATGCGCTCGAGGAACTGCGCATCCTGCAACAGCTGAAGCTCGACCTGCAACATGGACTGTTTCTGCTGCCGCCGGACGAAGTGGCCGCCTTCGGCCTGGATGCCGCCGCCCTGCGCCAGCCGGTCCTCCCTCCGGAAGCCACGGAGCTGTTTCGCTCCATCGGCGAACGTGTCTGGTCCATCCTGTCGGAGGCCGTGGATGAATTCGACCCAGACGACCGCCCCGGACTGCTGCCGGTTTGTGTCCATGCCGGCCTGCGCAGGCATCTGCTCGAGTTGCTCGACGAGGCGGACTACCCGGTACTGCAACAGCACGTCGAAACAGGCCCGCTGCATCGCTGGTGGCTGGCCCGTCTTCTGGCCCGCCAATGCAAGCGAAATGCCCCTCGAGCTCAAACTGACTGATATAATCGCGCTCCCGCCCATATTCGAGAAAGGCCACGCATGACCCCGCAGGAACTCCGGCAAATCCAGCCCGCAGCGGATGCCCTGAGCGACCGCATCATCCTCGTGACCGGTGCAGGGGACGGCCTCGGTCGCGCCCTGGCACTCGATGCCGCCGCTCATGGTGCGACCGTAATCCTGCTGGACAAGGAAATCCCGCCACTGGAAGCGGTGTATGACGCAATCGAAGCGGCCGGAGGACCGCAGCCGGCCATCTACCCGATGAACCTGGAGGGCGCCACGGTCAAGGACTACGACGACATGGCCGCCAATATCGAACGGGAGTTCGGCCGCCTCGACGGGCTGGTCCACAATGCCGGCTGGTTCGGCGACATGACCCCCATCCGCTACTTCGAGCCGGAGCTGTGGTCACGGGTGATGACCGTCAACCTGCACGCCCCGTTCCTCATGACCCGTGCCCTGCTGCCCCTGCTGGAGCAGTCGGACCACCCGGCCATCGTGTTCTCCACCCACGACACGCGCCGGGCCTACTGGGGCGCCTACGGGGCCGCCAAGGCCGGCCTGGAGGCCCTGATGCATATCCTGGCCGGCGAACACGGCGGCGACCGCAGGATCTTCGTCAACGGCATCGATACCGGCCCCATGCGTACGCAACTCCGGCGACGCGCCTATCCCGGCGAGCTGGCCGAGAACAATCCGTTGCCGGAAACCTTCACTGCCGCCTACATCCACTTGCTCAGTCCGGCCTGCGAACTGAGCGGTCACAACTTCGAACTGGCAGACACGGCCCCTGCCGGGCAGTAAGGCTGCGGGCCCGGGCAGCCGGGCCCATTATTTCCAGAGATCGACCTCGATACCCTGCTCGCGCAAGGCGTCGGCACGCCCCTCGATGAAGCGCTGGAACTCCGGCTGTTCCCGATAGGCGCCCGAAGCCACGTAATCCAGTGCCGACTGGACATGGAACGGGCGCAGATAGCCCTCCGTCCGGAAGACCTCCTGCCCGCTTTTGTCGAAGAACACCATGCTCGGGGTGTACTTGATATCCAGCTCGTTCGCCCAGTCCTTTGCCTTCATGCGGCGCCCGTCGGGCGTAATGAGCGGGGTGTCCGACCAGCTGTCAAGCACGGCTACATTGAACTTGTCGAGCAGGGCACGCGTTTCCGGCCGCCTGAAATAGTCCAGATGCAGCTCGTCACAGGCCTTGCACTGCTTCTGCTCAAAGATGACCAGCAGCGGCTTGCCAAAGCGCAGGATATCCTGGAACCGATACGGCGGCTTGAGAAAGCCCGGCTCCACGTGCAGCTTGCCGGTGGCCGGCTCGGGTGCAACCCGCGCGAGCCAGGCGCGATACGGCCCTTCCTTTTCATGATGACCGCTCACATAGTCCAGCGCCACACGAAACTTGTGCGGCGGGTAGTAGCCATTGATGCGCAGCACCTCGTTGCCCTGCTCGTCAAGAAACAGCAGCGTGGGCGTGAACTGCACACGCATCTGGCGGGCGAACTCCTTTTCCGTCATTTGCCGGCCGTCAAGCGCCGTGACCTCTCGATCCCCCCACATGTTGATGGCGATGGCATCCAGGTTCTTGCGGGTGGTCTCGATGATGTCCTGCTGGTGGAAATTGTCCTCCATCAGCTTCTTGCAGTACGGGCAACCGTCCTGGTAGAAGTACAGCATGACGCGCTTGCCGGCCTCGGCGGCCTCCGCCACGTCCTCGCGCAGGTCCAGAAACGAATTCTTGAACCATTCCGGGTGCTCTATCTGGCCCGGATTGACATAGCCCTCTTCCAGCGGTGCCTCGCGCTTGGCCAGTGCCAGCAGCGGCAGCAGCAACAGGACAATGCCCAGCAGGCGAACCGAATGATGCATGGTGGTGTCTCCTCCCTTGTCGTTTTCGGGCAGGCGCGGATGCGCTCGGCACCCTTGCACCTCCCCTTTATGATTCTGACCCCGAATCCTGCAAGGGGTTCGATGGACAGTCTGCGCCCAGGCAACAGGTTTCGCACAGGGGCCGGGGCCTGCATGTCGTCTTGCCATGCTGCACGATCAGGGCATGATATTCGTTGAAACAGGCCATGTCAGGCCCCAGCGCCTGTTCGAAGCGCTGCCTGATTTCCTCGTAACCCAACCCCTCCTCGAGCAGGCCCAGGCGATTGAAGATCCTGCGGGTATAGGCATCGACCACGAAGACGGGCCGCTCGAAGGCATACAAGAGGATATCGTCGGCCGTCTCGGGGCCAATACCGTGGACTGCCAGCAACGCCTTGCGCAGGGTTTCGGTATCCAGCCCGGACAAGTGCTCGAAACCGCCCTCCTGCACATACCAGGCACAAAAGGCACGCAATCGCCGGGCCTTGACATTGAAATAGCCGGAAGGACGCAGCGCCTCGGCCAACCGGTCTTCCGGCAATGCCAGAATGCGTTCGGCATCCAGCGCGTCCAGTGCCTTCATGTTGGCAATGGCACGCTCGACATTGCTCCAGTTGGTATTCTGCGTGAGGATGGCGCCAACCATGATCTCGAAGGGCGTATCGCCCGGCCACCAGTGCTGGGGCCCCCAGCAGTCGTACAACGCGCGGTATACCGCACGTGCCTGCTGCGGCGTCATCGATTACCCGGCCGCCTGCGGCTGCGCGGTGGCTGCCGGCGGTGCTGTGGCTCGCGCCGGGTCGGCGGCGGCTTCCAGGGGAGATCCACGGAGGCATACAGGCGAGCTGTCTCATGGGGCGGCAATTCCATCCACCGGCCCTGTCGCAGGCCCCTGGGCAATGTGACGGGGCCGTAGGCAATACGCATCAGTCGGCTGACCATGACCCCCTGGGAGGTCCACAGGCGCCGCACCTCGCGGTTGCGTCCCTCGTGCAGGGTCACATGGAACCAGTGATTGAGTCCGCTGCCGCCGGCATCAACGACTTCATCGAAGCGGGCGGGCCCATCCTCGAGCTCCACGCCCTGCAACAGCCGCTGGATGATTTCGGGCGTGACCTCCCCGCGCACGCGCACCGCATAGGTACGCGGAACCGCTCGCGATGGATGCATCAGCCGGTTGGCCAGCTCACCGTCATTGGTAAAGAGCAGCAGCCCGGAGGTGTTGATATCGAGCCGGCCGATGGCAATCCAGCGTCCCCCGCGCAGTGGAGGCAGGTGGTCGAACACGGTGGGCCGCCCGTCCGGATCGTCGCGGGAGGTCACCTCGCCTTCCGGCTTGTGATAGGCCAGCACACGAGGCCGTGCCTGCGCATGGGCGCGGAAGGAGATACGCCGGCCATCGATCTCGATGCGATCCTTCGGTGTCACGGCCTGGCCCGGTTCGGCAGGCTTGCCATTGACCCGGATGCGGCCGGCGGCAATAAGCCGCTCGATCTCTCGCCGCGAGCCGTGACCGGCCCGCGAGAGCAGTTTCTGGATGCGTTCCGGCGCCTCGGCGCGCGTGATGGGCTGTCGTTTCTTCATGGCGGCCATGCTACCGGCGAAGTACAATCGGCGAAACCCCCATATCGAGAGGACGCTCATGAGCAAGGCCGAATTTCGCCCCCTGAACATTGCCATCCTGACCATTTCCGACAGCCGCAGCCTGGATGACGACCGCTCCGGACAGACCCTGCAGGAGCGCATCGAGCAGGCCGGGCATCGGCTGGCCGACCGTCAGATCGTCCCGGACGACATCTACCGGATCCGCGCCGTGGTGTCGAACTGGATTGCCGACCCGGCCGTTCAGGTCGTCATCACGACGGGTGGCACCGGTGTAACCGGCCGCGACGGCACGCCGGAGGCCGTTTCCGTTCTGCTGGACAAGGAGCTGGAGGGCTTTGGCGAGTTGTTCCGCATGGTCTCGTGGGACGAGATCGGCAGTTCCAGCATGCAGTCCCGTGCCCTGGGTGGCGTCGCCAACGGCACCTATGTGTTCTGCCTGCCCGGTTCCACCGGGGCCTGCCGGACCGGCTGGGACAAGCTCATCTCGGCCCAGCTCGACAGCCGTACCCGGCCCTGCAACCTGGCCATCCTCATACCACGACTTGACGAATGACATCCAGTGTCCTATTAATGCCTCAAACACCCGGATAGCCTCACCCACAGCAAACGGCACGGCATTTCGGGAGAGTTTTCGGAGCAGGCGCAAGCAGAGTGCAAGTTCCAGGTAAGCTGAGGAGTCTCAATTCCTGAAACCCGATGCATTCTGGACTCACCCCCTTTATCAAGAGCTCCCACCCCCCGGGCCAGGAGATGATGGCCTGGCCATGATTGGCTGGATGCTCGGGAGAGTTTTCGATTCTGAATTGCGCCAGTCCGGGAATCATGGAATGCTTAGACCTTAATTCAACGATATTACCAAAGGCATAAATCATTTGAGAACGCAACCCACTGCCAGCATCGTATTCGCAATCTCCGTCTTGCTCCTGGCACTGGGAGCCATCAGTATGGTGTCCTGGGATCAATTGGAGTCATTCCAGAAAAACCAGGATGAAATACGCAAAATAGCTACAAAGACAGCGATACGCGAGATCTCCCGATACATCGCTGAACAGAACAGAATCCTGCACCACCTTGCAGAGGAACATGCAGGGATTCTCCATCAGGCGGAGACGAACCCTGATGATTCTAAAGTCAGATCCAGAATCTGGGAATATGTAATCGAATACTTTCCAAATGCCATTACCTACACCATTACAGACGACCAGGGTCGCCCGTTGGTCGAGCGTATCCCGGGTGTAATAGGCAAGGCATGCAGGTCTGATCTGATTCAGTACGCCAAGAACTCGACTAACAATGGTTACTTTCTGCATGCAAACAGATCAGCCGACCGCTATCACATGGACATCCTATCCAAGATACCCGGCACGAAAGGAAACAAAAACGGGATCATTATGATCAGCATCAGCGCCATCCCGTTGAAAACCATCCTGTCCGCACTTGAGCCAGCCCACCACAAACTGTTCATTGCTAGAAAAACCGGCCAGGGTTTCTTGTTTGAAATAGATAAAAACAGGCATCGGGGAGAGGTTTCTGCAGCAGAACGCCAAGCCTTGGACAAAGAGATATCAAGCATATCGCTCACCCCTATTCCTGGAACCGATTGGTGGGTTGGCGTTACATCATCGGATAAATTCTTGGCAAATGCAAAAAACCAGATTATCTCAGACGCATTGGAAATCTCCGCGACTCTATTCATCACAGGAGCAATATTCCTGGTATTCATCATCAAATCAGAGAAAAAAAGAGAAAAAGCAGAACGTGCCCTTGTTGAACACAACGCCCTGCTCGAACAACACGTTCAAGAGCGTACACGCTCATTGGCAGAGAAGCAGAAAACACTCAAATATATTGCGGAACATGACCAGTTGACCGGCCTGTATAACCGCAGATATTTCGAACTTTCCATCAAAAAAACACTACATGAATGCAGCAAGAAAAATTGTCAGTGCAGCCTACTCTATATGGATATAGACCATTTCAAGGTCATCAATGACACAATGGGTCACACTGCTGGTGACAGATACCTGTCAGAGCTGTCTTCCATACTACAGAGGAATGTGAGGCAAGATGACGTTCTGGCTCGCTTGGGTGGCGATGAATTTGGGTTGGTGCTGAAAAATTGCGACCTGGATTGCGCTATTGATGTAGCTGAAAAGCTAAAAAACATCATCAGTTCCTTCGTTTTTGAGCACGGCGGGCACCAGTTTCAAACAACAGCCAGCATGGGCATCATAAAAATTGACAATGAATCAACAACCATGGAGACCATCATGAGCATGGTTGATGCCGCCTGCTATGTAGCAAAAAACCGAGGCAGAGGAAAAATACAGATACACGACGAGCATGATACCGAACTCAAGACTCACAAAAGAAAACTCCAGTATGCAAGGATTTCAAAAGAAAAATTGACAGGAAAATCTCTGGACATCTATGGACAAAAAATCATTGACCTATCCACGGAATCCGGCTCTGCAGCATGGTTTGAGGTGTTGGCAAGAGTCATAGACCAGGATGGCAATATCCACCCTCCAGCGGAGTTCATAGAAGCACTGGAGACTTATGGAGACATCCGGATTCTAGACAAGGAAATGATAAGCCGGTCCTTTGATTTACTGAGCCATCATAAAGACATCATGCTCAATATCAATCTCTCCGGGAAGTCCATGAGTGACCCTGATTTTCACAAATTCATACTGGAATGTGGTGCCAAATACAATATCACCCCAAACAGGGTCGTTTTTGAACTGACCGAGACATCTATCTTAAGAGATTACGACAGGATCCGAATATTCATGGATATCCTGGGAGACGAGGGATACCGCTTTGCGCTGGATGACTTCGGATCCGGGATGTCCTCTTTCTCTGCCCTGGAGACATTGCGTCTGGACTTCATCAAGCTGGATGGAGCCTATGTAAAAAACATAATATCTGACAACACGCACCGTGCCATAGTCGACGCTATAAACAGGATTTCTGAGGCCATGGGTTGTCAGACCATTGCAGAATTCGTGGAGACCATGGAGACTGCCGAGATTCTCAAGCACATGGGTATCCATTATGCCCAAGGTTGGGCATACCATCGCCCCGAACGCTTACAGGACACCCTGTCAGAAAACAGACCCACTTGAGAAAGACCTGAATTTCACCAATACCGAGCTACCTGCAGGATACAGCACATGGACAGTAACGGGACCAACTGTTGATACTCTGCTTGACATGCCGAGTTCAACATTACTCGTATGACGTAGCGCATCACTAACAGGCATCCCTTTCATGCCATTCGGAGAACATTGGGCCCTACACTGAAGTGGGTTGGCAATACTTATGCGATAGCAGCGAGCAGAGCCAACGGGAACTCGCTATCGACAGGATTGGGTGCTTATCGGATCCGGCGAGGAAGAGGTGATGTGGACAAAAACAATGAGGTGCATCGGGGCAATAACGTGGTTCAGCCACCCCGTATAAACTGCAGGGCCTCGTCGATATCGCGCAGGCTGCGGTAGGGCGGTTCCTCATCCAGCATCTGCACCAGCGTCCAGGCCACGGCAGGTCGCATGCCGGCCACCAGCATCCCGGCATGCTGCAACCGGGCCAGTCGGTGCAGCCTCAGCAGCCATTCATGGTAGGCACGATCGATCAGCACCACCCGGGTCAGGTCGAAGATAAGCCAGCGGGCAGAAGTACGCTGCATGGCCTCCTGCACCACGACCAGGCAGTCATCCGCCTGATCGGGTGAAAAGCCTTCGCCCGGCTCCAGCAGCAGGGCCTGGTCACCGAGCGGCGAGATGTGAAGCTCCGTGCAGCCGGTCATCATTCCGCGAGCGAGACCCGCACGCCCAGCAGATTGAAGGCCTCCTTCAGCCCCTCGACCAGACGCGGCCGGGTATTGACCCCTTCAAGGTCGATATTGAGGCTGGTCAGGGCCTTGGCGATATCGGGCCGAATACCGGTGAGGATGGCCTCGGCTCCCATCAGGCGGATGGCACGCACCATCTGGATCAGGTAGTGCGAGACCTGCGAGTCGATGCTGAGCATGCCGGTGACATCCATCACCACCACCCGCGAGCGGTCACGGTCGATGCGCTCGAGCAGGTTTTCCATGACCCGCATGGTACGCTCCGAGTCCATGCTGCCGATGATGGGCAGCACCAGTACGCCGTCCCAGATCTCGGTAATCGGGGTGGAGACCTCGCGCAGCTTTTCGGCCTGTGCCTGGATGGTGCGCTCCTTTTCCTCGAGGTAGACGTTGAACACCTCGATCATGATCTCGTTGAACAGGGCTGCAAGCCGGAGCAGGATGCGCCGTGTCTGCTCGAAGTCGAGCTCCTCGTCCGACTCCAGGTTTTCCAGAAACACGAACTGCAGGAACTGGATGAAGCGTACGAACTCGTTCATGCTGCCGCCCCGCACCAGCAACTGGTAGGAGAACTGGACGAAGAACTGCTTGATCGCCTCGAATTCGGCCGAGTCGCGGTCGATGTGATCCCCGGCCTGAAGCAGGAGGATAAACAGCTCGAGGAACTCCATGGTGTAGTCGTTCAGCTCCTCTTGCGAAAGCAGGTTGGCACGGGAAAACACCGACCCGCCCCGCTCCTCGATCACCTTGGCAATGCGGCCGATATTGGTCTGGATCTGCTCGATCAGCAGTTGGTTGATGCCCTTCTGTTCCGAAGTCATGTGTTTCTCCCCCTTGACATGCGTGCTCATTCGAATGATGTATCCCCGTGGCCCAGCACGAGCAGGGAACGATCGTCGTTGGTGCGCCCCTCGAGTTCCCCCAGCAGGTAGGCAATCAGCTGCGGATGCCGTCCCCAGAGGCCCGGATAGTCGCGCGGATGCCAGCGGCCTCGAATGCCGTCGCTGGCGGTCACGAACAGCTCGCCCGGTGTCAGCTCGAGCCTGCGTTCCTCGGGCCTGCGATGCTCACGGCCCAGCACTCCGGCATTGAAGTGCAGGCCCTGCCGGTCTTCATGTGTCACCCGCCATGCCTGCATGTCACCTACACCACACAATTCCATGCCGCCGGTCGTCGCATCCAGCCGGCCCAGCACGGCCACCGCGCCACGCGAGCGGCGCAGCTCCCGATCCAGCGTCTGCAGGACGCCCGCGCAGCCCCGCTCGGGCAACTGCTTCAGAAGACGATCGCGACCATGCACGGCCTCGGCGGCCTCCTGACCATGCCCCAGCCCGTCCATGTGCAGCCATGACAACCGCCTTCCAGCGCAGGACACCCAGACCGCATCGCCGCAGTGGCGGTCATCGTTAAGGGCCCGCAGGTACACGCCATGCCGCATGTCCGGGGCCCGATCCGGATCGACTGCGCAGAATCGTGCCCATACCGCCACCCCGCTCCAGCGTCCGGCTCCCGTACACTGCGTGTGGAGCGAGGCGAGATCGGCCAGTCGGGTGATCGCGCCCAGTCCCTTGCCCAGGGTTCCGCCCGTACTGCTTCCATCCCGACAAGCCACCGACAAATCCGCAATGCCCGGCCCGTAATCCAGCGCAAACAGATCGATGATGCCCTCCCCCGCCGTCGTCTGCAGCTCCCAGATCTGGATCTGTCCGGTACCCCCGGCATACTTGGCCTGATTGGAAAGCATCTCGGCCAGTACCGTCTCCATGAGCTGGACCCGCGCATCGGAAAACCCCAGCCGACGGGCCAGCGCCTTCATCCGGCTGCGGGCCAGGATACGTCCACTCTCCGTCGCACCGGGCTGGGCGCTGTGCAGCCGGATCTTTCTCATGCCGCCTGGTGCAGGCAGTAGCGTCCACGGCCGGCCTCCTTGGCCGCGTACAAGGCCTCGTCGGCACGCGCCAGGAGGCTCTCCGGGGTGTCTCCCGGCAGCATCCGGGCAATGCCGATGCTCGACCGACCGTCCATGCCATCGAGCACCTGTTCGGCCACGCGCTGCGCGACCTTCAGGTCAGCAAACAGGATACACGCAAACTCGTCGCCACCGAATCTGCAGCAGTGATCCACATCATCACGCACGCTTTCTGTCAGCGTTTTTGCCATGCGTTTGAGCATCTCATCGCCGGCCTGATGGCCCAGCGTGTCGTTGATCTCCTTGAAATAATCCAGATCGAACAGCATCAGACACAGCGGCTCACGCTGGCGAGTGCAGCGGCGGATGGCCTCGTTGAGTCTGAGATCGAAGGCACCCCGATTGAGCAGACCGGTCAGTGCATCGGTCTCGGCCCGACGCAGGGAAGCGGTCAATTCGGCCCGCTTGCGTTGCAGTTCCGCTTCCAGCTCCTGCAGCTCCTGCTGCATGGCCACCCGGGCCCGCACCAGGGCCCGTTCGGCCTCGCGATTGCGCTGGCGCAGCAGTTCGGGCGACAGGCTCTCGGCCATACCTCTCAACTCGCTCGCCAACGTGCGCAAGCGGCTCCCGCGCTCTGCTGCAACCGGACCCAGAAAGATCCGCTCTTCTCCCAGCAGCAGTTCCAGCCCTTCCTGCCCGACCTGCAACCGGGCCTCCAGTGGAAGCCCGGCCTCGGACAGGGGTTGCTGTATCCGGGGCAGGAGATGAAAGGCATTCAGTCCCAGGGTTTCACCGGCGTGCAGGACAAAACGGGCCAGTCGCTGACGATCCGCTTCCGCAAGCAATGTATATTCGAGCAGCAACATGTTCCGGTCCGGGTATTCTCCACGTCATCTGCTTCCTGCCCATCTTTTTGCTGTCCTGACTTCGAGCCTTGCACTCGGGATGGCAGTTTGCAACTGTACTTAGGTACCAGTTTCGAACACAAAGCGGCGATCCAGGCGGTATTTGATCCAGTAGCCGACGGCGAGCCCCAGCACGGCCCCCACATAACGCATCCAGGGTGGCTCGAACAGGGCCATGAACAGCAGTTCGCTGCCCCAGAAAATGGCGGTGGTGAACACGCCGTTGGCACTGTAGAGGAGAAACTGCCGTCCTTCCTGAGCCGGGCGCTTGCGCGCGACCGAAAAGATGTAACGCCGGTCCAGCTCGTACTTGGTGTAGAGGCCGGTCAGGGTACCGGCCAGAATGGCCGCATAGACCGCCTCCGGGGCAGTCCAGACTTGAACCACGCCGGCCTGGGTCAGCAGGTTGACGAGCGTGGCCAGCGCCGCGAACAGCACATAGGCCAGGGCAAGACGAAGACCGAACATGATGTCGGAAACCGGCCTCCGCCTCAGTGCAGGGTCTGACCTTCGGCATCCCCGGAGGCCTCGGCAGGCTCGTCCCGGGCCGTTGCTTCAGACGGCACCACCTCATCCTGTGCATCGGCTTCCCGCGCCTCGGCCGTCGTTTCCGCGGCAGCACCGTCTTCAGTCATCTGGTCGGGGTCCGGCAGGTTCAGCTCGGGATGCAGGGCATCCAGATCACGCAGCTCGGCCAGGGTCGGCAGGTCATCCAGCGAGCGCAGGTTGAAGTAGTCGAGAAACTGCCGGGTGGTACCGTACAGCGCCGGGCGCCCGGGCACTTCGAGATGTCCAACTACCCGCACCCACTCGCGCTCCTGCAGGGTCTTGATGATGTGTGAACTGACGCTGACCCCACGGATCTCCTCGATCTCGCCGCGGGTAATAGGCTGGCGATAGGCAATCAGGGCCAGGGTCTCCAGCAGGGCCCGCGAGTAGCGCGGCGGCTTCTCCTCCCACAGGCGCTGCACCCAGGGCGCATAATCGGCCCGGATCTGGAAGCGCCAGCCACTGGCCACCCGCCGCAGCTCCAGAGGGCGCTCGGCGTAGTCCCGTTCCAGTTGCTCCAGGGCCTCGCGCAGCAGATTGCGCGGCGGACGCACCTCCTCGCCCTCGAACACGGCCTCGAGCTGCTCGATGGACAGTGGTTTGCCGGCCGCCATCAGCACGGCCTCGAGTATGTCGCGTATGCGATCAGTCTCCATCGATTTCGATCTCCTC
>RFHG01000520.1 GCA_003696465.1 Gammaproteobacteria bacterium
AAGAAATGCTGCCAGCCAAACATGTCCACCAGCATGCCGGTTGAGGCATTGACGAACGTGCGCGGCATGGCCGCCAGGCTGGTAAACAGCGCGAACTGCGTGGCCGTGTAGGCCGGATGCGTGGACCTAGCGATGAAGGCGACAAAGGCTGCCGTGCCAACGCCCACGCCCAGGGCCTCGAACGCGATGACTAAGGCCAGCATGAAGCGTTCGCTTATGCCGATGTGTTCAAAGGGCCCCATGGCCGCCAGCCATGCGAAGCCGAGAATGGAGGCCAGTTGTACGAAGCCGAAGATCCACAGCGCGCGGTTGATGCCCAGCCTGATCATCCACAGCCCGCCGAGGATGCCGCCTATGACCGATGGCCAGAGCCCGGCATTCTTGGCGATCAGGCCGATGTCCGTTTTGCTGAAGCCCATGTCCAGATAGAACGGCGTGGCCAGCGCTGTGCACATGCTGTCGCCAAGCTTGTACAGAAACAGGAAGGCCAGCACGATCAGGGCGCCGCGCACGCCCCTGCGACGGATGAACTCGCTGAATGGCTCGATCACGGCGGCGCGCAGTGTTTTGGGCGGCTCGGCCTGTGCCGGTTCGCGCACCAGTAGCGTCAGCAGCATGCCTGGCAGCATGAACAGGGCCGTGGTGGCGAACACCCAGTGCCATGGCAGCTGATCGGCAAGCACCAGCGACAGCGCCCCGGGGACAAGGCCCGCGATGCGGTAGGCATTGATATGGATGGCGTTGCCCAGGCCCAGTTCGGCATCGCTGAGCAGCTCACGCCTGTAGGCATCCAGCGCGATGTCCTGCGTGGCCGAAATGAAGGCCAGCAGCGTGCAGATCAGGGCGATCTTGCTCATGTCCTGCTGAGGGGAGAAGGCGCCAAGCGAGGCGATGATGACCAGCAGTCCGGCTTGGCTGACCAGCATCCAGCCGCGACGGCGCCCGAGGGCCAGGATCGGGTAGCGGTCCAGCAGCGGCGACCAGATGAACTTCCAGGTGTAGGGGAACTGGATCAGAGCGAACAATCCGATGGTGGTCAGATCGACATGCTCGCTTCTGAGCCAGGCCGGTACGAGGTTCAGCAGCAAATACAGCGGCAGGCCGGATGAGAAGCCGGTGAACACGCATATGAGCATGTTGCGGCTGAACAGCGCCCGCCACAGGGGCGTGCTCATGGCCGCTGACCGGTCGGATACAGTCGATTGGGATCCATGCCCTTGGGCAGCAGAAGCCAGAGGCTCCCGGGCTGCTTCATCGAGCCGGCCAGCCGACCGGCCTGTTCGCCGAAGCCCCAGAAGAAGTCCGCGCGAATGCTGCCGCGAATCGCACCGCCGGTGTCCTGCGCGATCATCAGGCGGTTCAACGGGTGCTGCTGCTCATTTGGCCAGCTCGTGGAAAGGTAGACCGGAGCGCCCAGCGGGATGAACGCGCGGTCCACGGCCAGGCTGTAGCCGGCGGTCAACGGAACGCCCAGGGCGCCTACGGGCCCGGGATAGCGGTCGGGAAGCTCGCGGAAGAAGACATAGCTGGGATTGGCCGAGAGCAGCTCGCCGATCCGCTCGGGGTGCGCTCTCGCCCATTGGCGGATGGACTGCAGGGAAACTTCATCGGGCGAGAGTTCCCCCATGTCGATGAGCCTCCTGCCGATCGAGCGATAGGGATGCCCATTCTGGTCGGCATAGCCGACCTTGACCAGTGTGCCGTCGGGCAGTTCGATGCGGCCTGATCCCTGCACATGCAGGAAGAACAGTCCGATCGGGTCATCGACCCAGAAGAGCTCCTTGCCTTGCGGCGCATGACCATGCTCGATTTCCGCGCGCGAGTAATAGGGTACGACGCGGCGGCCTTCCAGCCGGCCCCTGAGCCGCATGTGCTTCAGTTCAGGATGGATCGAGGCCAGATCGATGATCAGCAGGTCATCAGGCACGCCGTAGATGGGATAGCGGTAACGCGGCGAGGGCGTCCGGCTGCCGTGAAGCTTGGGTTCATAATAGCCCGTGATCAGGCCCGTTCCGCTGCCATCCGCATTGCGCAGCATCCACGGCATGAAATTCGACTCGAAGAAGTCCCTGACCGCATCCTCGTCGGCATATTCCAGCTGTGCGGCAGCCTGGCATACCTGCCCCCAGGTCATCCGCTGTCCGACGACCTTGCAGCTTTTCAGGAAGGCCAAAAGCGACGGTCTGGGATTCTGTTCGTTCCATTGTGGCAGCTGAGACCATCGTGCCTGAACATAATGCGGATGCTTTGTGGCCGGCGGAAAGGCTACACAGCCGGCCAAGGCCAGCAGCAGGACAAGGAGTGGTGGTTTACATGCGGTGCGCATCGAACCAGTTGCGGCCGGCTCCGATATCCACAGTGAGCGGCACCTTGAGCTCGGCGGCCTGCTCCATGGTCTGTCGCATGATGTTCGCCACATGCTCGGCTTCCTCCTGTGGACATTCGACAACCAGTTCGTCATGAACCTGAAGGATCATGCGGGCCTCAGGTGATGCCTTCTCAAGCCCGGCATGCAGGCGGATCATGGC
>RFHG01000521.1 GCA_003696465.1 Gammaproteobacteria bacterium
ACCTACCAGAACCTGTTCGTCAAGTCGAACCTGTCGGGCGAGTTCACCGTCATCAACCCCTACCTGGTGCGCGACCTCAAGGACCGTGGCCTGTGGGACGAGGTGATGCTCAACGACCTCAAGTACTACGATGGTTCGGTGCAGCAGATCGACCGCGTGCCGGACGACCTCAAGGCCAAGTACCTCACCGCCTTCGAGATCGACCCGCGCTGGCTGGTGGAGGCCGCCTCGCGCCGCCAGAAGTGGATCGACCAGGCGCAGAGCCTCAACCTGTACATGGCCGAGCCCTCCGGCCGCAAGCTCGACAACCTGTACAAGCTGGCCTGGGTGCGTGGGCTGAAAACGACCTACTACCTGCGCTCCATGGGTGCCACCGGGCAGGAGAAGCACAGCGTGACGCCGCGCGGCAGCGCCGATGCAATCAGCGCACCGGCCGCCTCCGAGGCACCCAAGGCCTGCTCCATCCTCGACCCGGACTGCGAGGCCTGCCAGTAACCACCGAAGGGGAGAAGCCGCATGCCCAGACCGCGTTCGTTCCGCCCGCAACCGCAGCTGCAACAGGCGCGCCGGCGCGTGCGCTTCTTCCAGACCACCGGTCGCCTGCCCGCCGGGGCAGGCCGGCCGGATACCCCATCCGACAAGACACGACCCGACAACAAGGAGCACTGAGCCATGCTGAACTGGGATGATCCGATTGCCGCCGTCAAGGGCGAGGCCCCCGCCGGCGGCGGTGCACCCCGCACCACCGGGGAAGAATCACGCGACGAAACCGCAGCCGCCACCCCCGTGCCGGGCAGCGAGCCCGCGCCTGCCCCCGCGGCCGCCGAGCAGGCCGCCGGCGCCCCCGGCGAGCGCCGTACCGACACCCTGGAGCCCGGCAGCATTCCCACGCCGGCCGACCTCAAGCCGGTCAACCCCGACGACAAGCGCGTCATCAACGGCCTGACCGACATCAACCAGCTGGCGCCGTTCAAGTACCCCTGGGCCTGGGAGTACTTCCTCAACGCCAACAAGAACCACTGGACGCCGCTGGATATCAACATGAACCAGGACGTGCACGACTACCACCACAAGCTCACGGTGGAAGAGCGTCACGTGTACGAGAACGTGCTGTCTTACCTCACCACCTCCGACATCCTGGCCATGCGCAACATTGGCCTCGCGGTGATGGAAAAGATGTCCGCGCCCGAGCTGCAGATCTATCAGGCGCGCCAGGTGTACGAGGAGTCGCTGCATACCTGGACCTACCAGCACTGCATCGAGTCCATCGGCCTCGACCAGGGCGAGATCTACAACCGCTATCGCGTGGTCCCCGAGATCAACCACAAGATCCGCATCGCCAATCGGCGGCTCGACTCCGTGCTGCGCCCCGACATCGATCTGCGCGATCCCGACGAGCTGCAGAACTTCGTCATGGCCTACCTGTTCTTCGCAGCCGTGTTCGAGGGCACCTGGTTCTACAATGGCTTCTCGCCGATCTTCGCCCTGCAACGCCGTGGCCTGATGAAGGGCACCGCCGAGCAGCTGCAGTACATCATGCGCGACGAGGTCCTGCATGCCTCCTTCGGCCTGCGCGTGGTCAAGCAGATCATCAAGGAAGAGCACATCACCCTCGACCCGAAGGCCGTGCGCGAGATGTGGGACGAGGCTGAGGCCGCCGAGGCCGGCTATGCCCGCTTCCTGCTGCCCGACCCCATCCTCGGCTACTCCGCCGAGCAGCACATCGAGCAGTTCCGCTTCATCGCCAACCGCCGCGCGCGCAAGCTCGATCTGGAAGAGCCCTTCCCCGGCGCCGAGAACGCCCTGCCCTGGCTCGACGAGCAGGCCAACCTGCGCAAGGAGAAGAACTTCTTCGAGACCCGCGTCACCGAATACCAGACCGGCGGCGCACTGAGCTGGGACTGACCGGCTCGGCTCATTCCCTCCAGGACACCGGCAGGCAGGGACGCCACATGCCTACACTTGCGCGCACAGGCCCTTACCGTTTCTTCATCTACAGCAACGAAACGGAAGAGCCGCCCCATGTACATGTGCAGCGGGAACGCTTTCTTGCTAAATTCTGGTTGAACCCGGTATCCATCGCTTCGCCCGGAAGATTTGCCGCACACGAACTGAATGCGATTCAGCGTCTGATCGAGGCCCGGAGAGACCTGTTGCTGGAGGCTTGGCATGAGCACCTTGGCCGTTGAACCCCATCCCCTTGCACAGAGCGTGAAGATCACTGACGAAGAGCTGATCGTCTCGCTTGTGGATGGCCGACGGCTGGCGGTTCCGCTCGCCTGGTTTCCAAGACTCGCCCGCGCCACACCCGAGCAGAGGGCCCACTTCGAGCTGCTCGGGGAGGGAGAAGGCATCCACTGGCCCGAGATCGACGAGGACCTCAGCATCGCGGGCCTTTTGCTCGGGGCACATCCCGCCCGCCCCGACTGACATTCGGTCCCGGCCCGCAACGGGGGTACAATTCCCCCACACGCGACAACCCCCAAGGATCATTTTCCCATGTGCGGCATCGCCGGAATCCTCAGACTCGACGGCAACCCGGCCTACCCGGCCCTGCTCGATTCCATGCTTCCCGAGCTGGCAAGGCGCGGGCCCGACCACGAAGGCCGCTACCACGACGGGCCGGTAGCGCTGGGCCACCGCCGCCTGGCCATCATCGACCTCTCCGAGGCCGGCAACCAGCCCATGGTGGACGAGGAGCTGGGACTGGCCATCGTCTTCAACGGGACCATCTACAACTACCCGGACCTGCGCCGCGAACTGATCGGCATGGGCTATTCCTTCCGTTCCAGCGGGGATACCGAGGTCATCCTCAAGGCCTGGCATGCCTGGGGCGAGCGCTGCACCGAACGGCTTTCGGGCATGTTTGCCTTCGCCATCCACGACCGCAAGCGCAACCTGCTGTTCCTGGCCCGCGACCGCTTCGGCATCAAGCCGCTGTATTACGCGCAGAGCGGGCCCGATTTCCTGTTCGCCTCCAACATGCAGGCCCTGCTGGCCACCGGGCGCATCGACACCCGCTTCGATGATGCCGCACTGCATCACCTCTTCACCCTGCACGCGGTGGTACCCGCTCCGCGTACCCTGTTCACCGGTGTGCGCAAGCTCCAGCCCGGACACAGCCTGACCCTGCATCTCGACGGTCGCTGCACCCTGCGCCGCTACTGGAACCTGATCGCCCGGCGCGACGATGTGCCCAGCACCGAGGACGAATGGGTCGAGGCCATCCACGACGCCCTGAAACGAGCGGTCGAGCGCCGCATCCGCATTGCCGATGTCCCGGTCGGCGTGCTGCTCTCCGGCGGGCTCGA
>RFHG01000522.1 GCA_003696465.1 Gammaproteobacteria bacterium
GGCGCAGATGGCGCTCCAGGGCGGCCACGATCTCGGCCCGGTCGGCATCCGACAGGCCCAGGAACGGCCGGGCAGGGATGTTCCGCTTCTCGTCACCAAACTGGTGGGTCGCGCCGTACTTGCGATCCGTACCGAATTCCAGGCTGTCTGCGCTGGCGCGGTAGCGCAGGGTATCGCGCAGAGCGCCGGACTCCACCAGGATGCTGGCCTGCGCCAGGCGCTGGATGGCCCCGGCGCGGGTCGAGCCGTCCCGGGCGGTCAGGCGCCTGCGCTTGCGGCCGCGCTTGACCCCCTTGAGCATCTTGCGGCGCAGGGTGGCGTCAGACAGGGGCTCCCAGGGCGTGCCGTCCGGGGCCTGTTCGCGGTCGAAGCGCTCGCGGGTGGCCAGGTCGAGGTATTCGCCGATCTCGGCGAACACCGGCCGGAGGTCGCCGCTGGCCTTGACCAGCCTTTCGAGGGCGGCCCGGATGCTCCGGTCGTCGACGGTGATCTGCAGTTTGAGACTGGCGCCGGCCATCGGTGCCCCCTATACTATGTATAACCCATCGCGCGAGCAGCCGCCGCCACGGCCTCGAATCCTACGCGCGGGGTGCCTTCGGTGTGGCGGCGCCGGCGGCTCCCATCGCGTGCCGAGGCGCCTGCCGCCCTGAGTAGGACACGCGGGGTGAACCGGGTGGGCAGGCCGCCCGACTTCATTCTTCGCTCCTTCTGTAGAGACGCACTCCCTTTTCACGATTCTTCAGCAGCTTGTTGATACTGTCAGGTCCATAGGCCGTAACTCCAACCCAGCCCCAGCGTCCGGTCTCGAACACGGCCAGCAGCGGGTCCGCTTCGCCTTCCACGGTGAATTGCGCCAGATAGACCTTCTGCATGCTGATGATGCCAGGGCCGATTTCTACTTCCTGGATCAATATCTCGTCGGGGTCCTTGATGGTGTCAGCCAATAACAGTACATCTTGCTCTCGCCCGCGCTTGAGCACCTTGAGCTTCCCGGTGCCTCGCTGCCGGAAGAGCTGGTCGGAAATCAACAACAGATCACCGGCCTTGTCTCGATAGTAGACTGGACTGCCCGGTGATGCGCCAAACTCGGCCAGAAATGCCTCGATGTACTCCTCTTCGGTATTGCGCTGAATGCGGCGGTCACTAGGCGCAGGCCGAGGCCGTGGGAGCGGGTCAGTGATACGAGTCGGGCCAACCGCAGGTAGATGCGACGAACCTGCTGGCCGTGGCGTCATCGCCTCAATGCGCCCGATGCCGGGCCGGTACTCGAAGCCCGGGTCGATCCCCTTGGGCACCCGCACCGTGCGCGGACTGGGCCCGCGTGTGCCCACCGTCCTTTCCTCCCACTCGACGGGCGGCGCCTGGTCCAGCACCTTCAGGCCCATGCGCTTCACATCGCGCGCCGAGAGGGTGAACTTCTTGCAAGTACAGCCCCATCCGTTCTGGGGGGTGTGGGTATCCCACCAGGGATCATCCAGCGGCAGCACGATGCCGTCCCAGGCGAGGTGATCCGGACGGGGCTCGGCACTGCCGCCATGCCGGTAGAGGCCGTAGGGCCGCGCCTTGCGCAGCGTGGGGTCGGCCATTTGCGCCTCACGCCCGGCATGGTAGCTCTGGCGCAGGTTGGTCTCGTAGATGATCCGTGTGCGCCAGTTGCGGCCGCCGTTGTAGGCCCAGCCGGTGCGGGCCACGATGTCATCGAACTCCTGGCGGAACTCCTCGATGGTGCGACCCTCGGCAATGAAGCGGTCCACCGCAGCGCGCAGGTCGGCAAGGACCTCGCCACGGGCACCGGCGACCATGAACGCGTGGTTGTGTTCGGTGGCGTAGACATCGGTCCAGGCGCTCGTGGGGACGCTGACCTTCTGCCGGAAGAACGCGATTTGCTCGGCAAACGGCAGCGAGCCGTAGGCAGCGGAGGCCATCAGACCCCCTCGAGGATGTCGTAACGCCCGGCCAGGTGGGCGGCGGCCAGGGCATCACCCATGACCTGTGCGAAGCCGGACGGGTCCAGGTCGGGATACAGCTCGATGAGCCGGTCGCGCAATTCCTCGAGGCTGTCGACCTGCATCACCAGCTCGCGGATCTGCTCCACCCATTTTTCGA
>RFHG01000089.1 GCA_003696465.1 Gammaproteobacteria bacterium
CAGCCGGGAGATCATGCCCTGTTCGATGATGGCATAGCTGCGCGGGCCGAGGCCGGTGCCGAGGAAGATGTCGGTGATGTCGCGGCGCCGGCACTTGGTGCCGTTCAGGTAGTACTGGGACTGCCCGTCGCGGGTGACCTGGCGCTTGATGGAGATCTCGTTGTACTTCGCCCACTGGCCGCCCAGCGAGCCATCGCTGTTGTCGAACACCAGCTCGACCGAGGCCTTGCCCACCGGCTTGCGGGCCGAGGAACCGCTGAAGATGACATCGGCCATGGAATCGCCACGCAGATGCTTGGCCGACGATTCGCCCATCACCCAGCGCACGGCGTCGATGGTGTTCGACTTGCCACAGCCGTTGGGACCGACGATGCCGACCAGATTGTGGGGCAGCTCGATGGTGGTCGGATCCACAAAGGACTTGAATCCGGAGAGCTTGATCTTGCTCAGTCGCATGCTGTTCGATTCGCTGGTGCCTGGGCCTCCTCTCGCTGCCGGCATGACGATCCTGTGCCGGAAGGAAGGGCCACGAAATGATGCCCGCATCTTAGCAAGAAGCGGGTGGGCTGCGAAGGGCCCGCATCACGGTCCGGCCCTGCCCGGCTGCCGCCATGCCTTGTGACGGCCCTGCACTTCATGGGAAAATCCGCGCTCCCCAGCCAACCAGCAGCCGAGCACCCATGACCGCCCGCATCATCGATGGCAAGGCCATTGCCGCAGAAGTCCGCTCCGAGGTTCGCGAGGCCGTCGAGGCCCGCATGGCGGCGGGGCAGCGACCGCCGGGCCTGGCCGTCATCCTCGTGGGCAGCGACCCGGCCTCCGAGGTGTATGTGCGCAACAAGCGCCGGGCCTGCGACGAGGTCGGCTTCGTATCGCGCAGCCACGACCTGCCGGCCAGCACCCGCGAGGACGAACTGCTGGCACTGATCGACGAACTGAATGCCGATCCGGTCATCGACGGCATCCTGGTGCAACTGCCGCTGCCGGAGCACATCGACCCCGAACGCATCATCGAGCGCATTCACCCGGACAAGGATGTGGACGGCTTCCACCCCTACAACATCGGCCGCCTGGCATTGAGGGTGCCGCGGCTGCGCCCCTGCACGCCCTACGGCGTCATGCGCCTGCTCGAGCACACCGGCGAGGTCTTCAAGGGCCGCGATGCCACCATCGTCGGCGCCTCCAACATCGTCGGCCGCCCGATGGCGCTGGAACTGATGCTGGCCGGCGCCACCGTCACCGTCTGCCACCGCTTCACGCGCGATACCGCCGAACATGTCCGGCGGGCCGATATCGTAGTGGCTGCCGTCGGCAAACCTGGCCTGGTGCGCGGCGAATGGATCCGTGAAGGGGCCACGGTCATCGATGTCGGCATCAACCGCCTCGAGGATGGCCGCCTGGTGGGCGATGTGGACTTCGAGCCGGCTGCAGAACGCGCAGCCTGGATCACGCCGGTCCCCGGTGGCGTGGGACCGATGACCGTGGCCATGCTGCTCAAGAACACCCTTCAGGCCTGCGAGCTGCATTCCTGAACCGAACCACACTTCAGACCGGCTTCCAGGGAGGGAAAAGGCACCATGCAGCACCGATCGGCACGGCGGGTTCTCCTCGGGCTTTTCCTGACCCTGTTCTGCGTCCGGCTTGCTGCCGGCCCCACGGGCCCGGTCGAGGAGCTGGCCCAACATTATCTCGCACTGCATGAAACCATCAGGGATCCGGCACAGGGGCTGGATGAACGGGCTTTCCTTACCGAGGATTTCTCCCGCAGGATGCAGGATGTCGTTCTCTCCTCACACGGCCGGGAATTCTATCTGCGGCTGATTACACCGATCCGGTCCATCAGCCACCAGTGGCTGAAAAGGCCGGACCAGCATACGGCCTGCCTGACGCTTGAAGGTCTGGGGGAAGAAGGCAAACAGACGCTGGCGAGCTACCGCTTCGTGCGCGAGGCCAAGGGAGGGCGCTGGCTGATCGACCTCGTGGCGGTCTGGCTGTCGGATCGGGGCATGCCCTCGCCCGATCATGCCATGTGCCCGGAGGAATTCCGGGCCTGGTCGGCCCGGGTCGAGGCGCAAACAGGTAGCTGAGCGGGCTCAGGCCCGCCGCCAGGTCGTCCCCTGTGGGCCGTCCTCGAGCACGATGCCCGCAGCCTGCAGGGCATCGCGAATGCGGTCGGCCTCGGTCCAGTTCTTCTCGGCCCGGGCCCGGTTTCTGGCCTCGATCAGGGCCTCGATTTCCTCGTCGCCCATGCCCTCGGCATCGTCCACGGCCCCCTTGAACCATGCCTCGGGGTCGGCCTGCAGCAGGCCAAGCATGCCTCCCAGGCGGACCAGCAGGGCAGCGTGCCGGGCCGCCGCCAGCCCGGCATGCGCCTCGCGCAGGCGGTTGATCTCGCGGGCCAGTTCGAACAGTACCGCCATGGCCTCGGGGGTATTGAAGTCGTCGCACATGGCGGCGTGGAAACGGGCCTCGAAATCGCCCTCGATCTCGCCTTCCTCCGGGGTGATGCCCCGCAGGGCGGTGTAGAGGCGATTGAGCCCCTGCTTTGCGGCATCGAGCTGGGCGTCGGAGTAGTTGAGCGGGCTGCGGTACTGGCTGGACAGGATGAAGGCACGGATTTCCTCGCCGCGATAGTCCTGCAGCACCTCGCGCAGGGTGAAGAAATTGCCCAGTGACTTGGACATCTTCTCCTCGTTGATACGCACGAAGCCGTTGTGCATCCAGTAGTTGACGAAATGCTTCCCGGTACAGCCCTCGCTCTGGGCAATCTCGTTCTCGTGATGCGGAAACTGCAGATCCATGCCCCCGCCATGCAGGTCGAAGTGCTCGCCCAGGTAGTGGGTGGACATGGCCGAGCATTCGATGTGCCAGCCGGGGCGGCCCGGACCCCAGGGCGAGTCCCAGCTCGGCTCGCCGGGCTTGGCGGCCTTCCACAGCACGAAGTCCAGCGGATCGCGCTTGGCCTCGTCCACTTCCACCCGGCTGCCGGCACGCAGATCCTCCAGCCGCTTGTGCGCCAGCTGGCCGTATTCGGGGAAGGTATGCACCGCGTAGTACACATCGCCGTTTTCGGCCGCGTAGGCATGGCCACGCTCGATCAGGCAGCCGATCATGTGGATGATGCCCTCGAGATGTTCGGTGGCACGCGGCTCGTGAGTGGGCGGCAGTACGCCCAGCGCCTCGGCATCCTCGTGCATGGCGGCAATGAAGCGGTCGGTCAGGCTGCGGATGTCCTCGCCGTTCTCGGCCGCGCGGCGGATGATCTTGTCGTCGATATCGGTGATGTTGCGCACATAGGTGACATCGTAGCCCAGTGCCTGGAGGTAGCGATAGACCACATCGAACACCACCAGCACCCGGGCATGGCCCACATGGCAGTAGTCGTAGACGGTCATGCCGCAGACATACATGCGCACATGGCCGTCCTCGATGGGCTGGAAGGTCTCGAGCCGGCGGCTCAGGGAGTTGTAGAGCTTGAGCGGATGCATGATCGGGAATGGGCCCTGGCGAAAACTCCATTTTACCGTACCCGGCTCCATGCGAGAATGCG
>RFHG01000523.1 GCA_003696465.1 Gammaproteobacteria bacterium
AGCCGGGGCCTTTACAGAGGGGACGTTCTACCCCGCCTTCGCCCAGGACCTCAAGCGCGCCAACAAGTCCATCGTTATCCTGTCTCCCTTCATGACGGGACCCGGCGTCGCCCGCTGGGTCGACGCCCTGCGGGCCGCTGTCGAGCGCGGAGTGCAGGTTCGCGTGGTCACCCGTCCTGCGAAGGAGTTTGGTGGCGGCGGCACAGCGGAGGTCGCTGAACTTGTCCGCGGTCTGCGCAAGATAGGCGTCGTTGTGGACCTGCGCGCACGCATGCACGAAAAGATCGCCTGCGTGGACGACCGAATCCTTTGGCACGGCTCGCTCAACATCCTTTCTCATCGCGACACATCTGAGAGCATGCTTCGTCTCGAGATCCCGACCGCCTGCCTCCTGCTCAGCACATTCCTGAGCCCGCCGGCGCAGGGTCGTGCGGATGGCGCACCAGGCTTTGACATCGCGGGAAACCCGGAGTGCCCAATCTGTGGAGGCCCCACCGTGTGGAACAACGGCCGCTACGGCATCTGGTTCAAGTGTGAGGATCCGAATTGCGAGGGCACAATCAAGTCGTCGAGGGGCGGCGCCCGTTCGAGCGGAGGTCGTCGGACCGGTGGTGGTCGACGTGGCGGCGCAAACCCAGAGGTCTCGCCCTGTCCCGAGCCCGGCTGCGGCGGCGTTCTACGCAAGCGCAAGGGCCGTTACGGCCCATTCTTGGGCTGCTCGAACTACCCGAAGTGCAGGCACACAGAGCGCATGGAGTAGACAATGAGATATGGAGACCTGATCCAGTTCGAGCCCATCGAGTCCGTCGTCCAGCTCCAGGACGCCGATGAGGCCGCAAGCGCCAGACAGCTGGTCAGCACCTATGTCATCTCGGACGAAATGGCCGAGAAGCTGACCGGTCTTGTGATCCCCCAGCTTCAGTTCAACCAGCCCGTCGACAACAAGGGGCTGCTTGTCGTGGGCAACTACGGCACCGGTAAGTCACACCTGATGTCGGTGATCTCCAGCATCGCCGAGCACGCGGACCTGCTTTCCGCCTTGGGCAACGCACAGGTGGCGCACGCTGCGGAGCGGGTGGCCGGCAAGTTCAAGGTGGTCCGCACCGAGATCGGGGCCACCACCATGTCGCTGCGGGACATCCT
>RFHG01000524.1 GCA_003696465.1 Gammaproteobacteria bacterium
AAAGCGCGCTTCCCGGTGTATGAGTTGTGCCGTGTGCTGGAGCTGCCCAGAAGCAGCTACTACCACCGTGAACACCGTCAGGATCGCCATGATCCGGAGCGGGAGCGACTGAAGCGTCGGGTGGTGGCACTGCACAAGGCCAGCCGTGGTGCGGCAGGGGCCCGTACCCTGGCCGCGGCCCTGCGGGCCGAGGGCGAAGCGGTCGGACGCTTCAAGGCCCGGCGCCTGATGCAGGAGGCCGGGATTGCCAGTCGCCAGCGCCGTCCCCATCGGTATCGGCTGGCCGCGCAGGAAGCCCGCATGGCCCCGAATCGGCTCGACCGGCAATTCGAGGTGACGCAGCCCAACAAGGTCTGGTGCGGGGATGTCACCTACATCCGGGCGGGCACCCAATGGCTTTATCTGGCCGTCGTGCTGGACCTGTATGCCCGCAGGGTGGTGGGTTGGGCCATGTCACGCAGCCCCGACTCGGAGCTGACCCGGCGTGCCCTTGCAGTCGCCTACGAGGCCCGAGGTCGACCGGATGGGCTGATGTTCCACTCGGACCAGGGCTGTCACTATACCAGTGCGTCCTTTCGGCAACTGCTCTGGCGCTTCGGCATCCAGCAGAGCATGAGCCGCAAGGGGAACTGCTGGGACAATGCACCGATGGAGCGCTTCTTCGGCAGCCTGAAATCCGAATGGATCCCGGAGCAGGGCTACCGGAGCTTTCAGGAAGCGGAGGCGGATATCCTTCGCTACCTGACGGAATACTACAACCGGGAGCGGTTGCACAGCTTCAATGACTATCAGTCACCAGTGGCGGCTGAGGAAGCGGCGGCCTGATCGCTCCCATGTGACTGTCCAAGATCACTTGACCAGTACATCCCGGAAATCGCACCCGGAGCCGGCGCGTTCCAAGGCACAGGGGTGCCGGGGTTTTGAATCCAATGCATCCGGGAGCAAGGTAAAAAACTACGGAGCCTGATGACTGGCACCCTCATCCCCTTGGCCCGTGCCGGCCGCGGGCGCAGGAGCGCGGTTGGCCGGGGCTGCGCAGCAGACCCGGGGGCCGGCAAGGGATGCCGGCCAGTTCA
>RFHG01000525.1 GCA_003696465.1 Gammaproteobacteria bacterium
CGGATGTAGTTGTCGGAGTCCTCGTTGATGACTCCGTCGCGATCGAGGATCAGCAGTTTCGGCAGTGGCATGCTCAGACCTGCAGGCAGGCGATATCGGCCACCGCGAGGAACAGTCCCTGCAGGCGGCGCAGCAGAGCCAGACGATTGCGGCGCAGGGCCTCGTCTTCCACCATGACCATGACCTCGTCGAAGAAGCGGTCCACCACCGGTCGCAGCTCGGCCAGCCGTTCCAGCGCGGCCTGGTACGCGCCCTCGTCGAACAACGGCGCAACGGCATTGGCCACCCGATCGACCTCCAGCGCCAGGGCCTGCTCGGCCTCTTCCTTCAGCAGACTGCCATCGACCCCTTCCGGCACGGTTTCACCTGCCTCTGCCGCCTTGCGCAGGATGTTGCCGATACGCTTGTTGGCGGCGGCCAGGGCCTCCGCCTCGGGCAGCTGGGCGAAGGCCGCCACGGCATGGATGCGGCGATCGAAGTCCAGCGGCTCGCGCGGGCGCACCGCGCGCACCGCCTCGAACACCTGCGGCGAAATGCCCTGGTCCAGATACCAGGCGCGCAGCCGCTCGATGCAGAAGTCGAAGGCCTCTTCCACCGCCGTATCGGGAACCTCGATCTGGCTGCGCAATCCCTCCGCGGCCTGTTGCAGCAGGGCCTCGAGGTCCAGCGCCAGACGGCCCTCGATGAGGATGCGCAGGATCCCGAGCGCCGCACGGCGCAGGCCGAACGGGTCGCGATTACCGCTCGGTTTCTGGCCGATGGCGAAGATGCCGAGCAGGGTATCCAGGCGGTCGGCCAGGGCCAGCACCCGACCTGCGCCGGTCGCCGGCAACGCATCGCCGGCATGGCGCGGCAGATACTGCTCTTCCAGCGCCCGGGGCACCTCGCCGGGCTCGCCGTCGTGGGCGGCATAGTAACGCCCCATGATGCCCTGCAGTTCCGGGAACTCGTACACCATGCTGGTCATCAGGTCGCACTTCGACAGCTCCGCAGCGCGCCGGGCCTGTGCTACATCCACGCCCAGCATGTCGGCCAGGGCCTCGCTCAGGCGCACAAGACGCCGGGTCTTGTCGGCCAGGGTGCCAAGCTGCTTCTGGAACACCACATGCTCGAGCTCGGGCAGGTGACTGGCAAGCGGCCTGCGGCGGTCCTGGTTCCAGAAGAACTTGGCATCGGCAAAGCGGGGGCGGATTACCCGCTCGTTGCCCTCGCGCACACGGTCGGGGTCGCGGCTCTCGATGTTGGCAATGGTGATGAAATGCGGCAGCAGGCGACCTTCCTCGTCCACCACCGGGAAATACTTCTGGTTGTCCTGCATGGTCAGGATCAGGGCCTCGTGCGGCACATCGAGGAAGCGTTCCTCGAAGTTGCCGGCAATGGCCACCGGCCATTCGACCAGAGCCGTAACCTCGTCCAGCAGCTCCTCGTCGATGCGCACCGTGCCCCCGAGCCTGGCCGCGGCATCCAGCAACTGGGCACGAATGGCCTCGCGGCGTTCGGCAAACGAGGCCAGCACGCGGCCTTCGGTCTCCAGCAGCGGAGCATAGGCCGCAGGCTCGGCCACCCGCAGGGGCTGCGGGCAATGGAAGCGGTGGCCACGAGTGGTATTCCCGGCCTCGAGCCCCAGTACGGTGGCCGGCACCACCTCACTGCCCTGCAGCATGCAGACCCAGTGCACGGGGCGCACGAACTCGACATCGCCGCTTCCCCAGCGCATGCGCTTGGGCACCGGCAGACAATCCAGGGCATGGCCCACGATCTCCGGCAGCAGTTCGGCCGTGGCCCGGCCCGGAATCTGCATGCGGTAGGCCAGCCAGGCGCCCTTGTCGGTCTCGAGGCGTTCCAGTGCATCCACCGTCACGCCCACCGAACGGGCAAAGCCCTCGGCCGCCTTCGTCGGGCGCCCCTCGTCGTCGAAGGCCGCCTGCAGGGCGGGGCCGCGGCGCAGCTCCTCGCGATCGGCCTGGCGCAGCGGAACCGCCTTCAGCCACAGGGCCAGACGGCGCGGTGCCGCATAGGCCACACATCCGTCGGCGGGCACGCCGGCCTCGGCCAGCCCTTCGACCACCCCCTGTTCGAACGCGGCCGAGAGTTTCGGCAGTGCCTTCGGGGGCAGTTCCTCGGTACCGATCTCGATCAGGATGTCCCGGGTCTCGCTCATGACGCACCCTCCCCGGCACCGCGCAGCATGGGAAAGCCCAGTGCCTCTCGGGCCTGGTAGTAGGCCTCGGCCACGGCCCGCGCCAGCTCCCGCACCCGCAGGATGTAGCGCTGACGCTCCGTCACCGAGATGGCATGCCGGGCATCCAGCAGATTGAAGGTATGCGAGGCCTTGAGCACCTGTTCATAGGCCGGCAGGGGCAGCCCGGCCTCGATCAGGCGTCGACTTTCCTGCTCGCAGGTGTCGAACCAGGCAAACAGGGCCTCGGTATTGGCCTCCTCGAAGTTGTAGCGGGACTGTTCCACTTCGTTCTGGTGGAACACGTCGCCGTAGGTCACCACACCCTCCGGGCCGCGGGTCCAGACCAGGTCGTAGACACTCTCCACGCCCTGCAGATACATCGCGATGCGTTCCAGACCATAGGTGATCTCGCCGCTCACCGGACGGCATTCGAGGCCGCCGACCTGCTGGAAATAGGTGAACTGGGTGACCTCCATGCCGTTCAGCCAGACCTCCCAGCCAAGGCCCCAGGCGCCCAGCGTCGGCGACTCCCAGTTGTCCTCCACAAAGCGGATGTCGTGCACCAGCGGATCGATACCCAGCGCCTCGAGCGAGCCCAGGTAGAGATCCTGGATGGCATCCGGGGAGGGCTTGAGCAGGACCTGGAACTGGTAATAGTGCTGCAGGCGGTTGGGATTCTCGCCATAGCGGCCATCGGTCGGGCGGCGCGAGGGCTGCACATAGGCCGTGCGCCAGGGTTCGGGGCCGATGGCGCGCAGGAAGGTGGCGGGGTGAAAGGTACCCGCGCCCATCTCCATGTCGTAGGGCTGGAGAATGACACAGCCCTGGTCGGCCCAGTAGCGTTGCAGGGCGAAGATCAGCCCCTGAAAGGTGGTTACATCGAAATCGTGGCTGGACATGCGGCTCTTCCGCTGGATTCGAGGCCGCAAAGTATATCGCAGCCCGAACGAACGCGGGCGCCCGAAGGCGCCCGCGGACCACGTACCTGTGCGGGTTCAGGCCTTCTTGATGTAGAAGGTGTACTCGCCGCCGGCCTCTTCGCTGGCAAGCAGCTCATTGCCGGTCTGCTTGCAGAAGGCCTCGAAGTCCTTGACCGAACCCGGATCGGTGGCCACGATCTTCAGCACCTCGCCGGACCCGAGCTGGGCAATGGCCTTCTTGGCGCGCAGGATGGGCAGGGGGCAGTTCAGGCCGCGGGCATCGAGTTCTTGATTGAAATCAGGCATGTTCAAATCCTCTGTTGAAGGTATTGCTGAAAATCTGATCCGGCAGAGTCCGCAGGACCGTGCCTGTACGGGGCCAAAACCCTATCACAGATGCCCCTCGCCCCGCCATACCCGGCGCCGATGCTATCATCTGGCTCATGAAACTGCAGTTCACCAAGATGCACGGCCTGGGCAACGATTTCGTTGTCATCGACGCCACCCGCCAGCCCGTAACACTGTCGCCCGACGAGATCCGGTTTCTCGCCCACCGGCGCATGGGGGTGGGCTGCGACCAGGTGCTGCTGGTGGAACCACCGGACAGCGAAGCGGCCCTGTTCCGTTATCGCATCTTCAATGCCGACGGCAACGAGGTGGAGCAATGCGGCAATGGCGCGCGCTGTTTTGCCCGTTTCGTGCGCGAGAAGGGGCTCACCGATCGGGACGAGATCCCGGTGGAAACGGCCGCAGGGCTCATCACCCTGCGCATCCAGGCCGATGGCCAGGTCTCGGTTGACATGGGCGCGCCCCGCCTGGAGCCGGCAGACATTCCCTTCGAGGCCGATGCCCGAGCACCGCTCTATCCCCTGGAGGTTGAGGGCGAAACCCTGCAG
>RFHG01000090.1 GCA_003696465.1 Gammaproteobacteria bacterium
GGGCTGCGGCATGGGGCCGTTCATCGTCGAGGATGTCCGCGCCAAGGTGCTGTCCGTCGCCAATGTCACGGATGTGGATGTCGAGCTGGTGTTCGATCCGCCCTGGGACCGCTCGATGATGAGCGATGAGGCCAAGCTGCAGCTGGGCATGTTCTAACCATGTCCGAATGGATCGATGTGGCCGCTGCCGACGACTTGCCGCCCGGCAGCCGCAAGGTGGTTTCCACCGAGGCCGGCGATATCGCCGTCTTCAATCTCGATGGCGAGCTGTATGCCATCGAGGATGTCTGCACCCACGATGGCGGTGAGCTGGCCAGCGGCGAACTGGACGGGGATCAGATCATCTGTCCGCGCCACGGCGCACGCTTCTGCGTGCGCAACGGCAAGTGCCTGACGCCGCCGGCCTACGAGGATATCGAAGCCTTCCCGGTGCGCATCGAAAACGGCATCGTTCAGATCGATATCGATGATTAAAGCCCTGCGCCACTGGCTCGGACTGGATGGCTTGGCCCCCAGCCATAGCGAAAGGCTGGTTTCCGGCTTGGGCGCCTTTGTCGGCATCTTCGCCACCTACTGGATCAGCACCCAGTTTCTCGGTGCGACATCGAGCCTGCTGCTAGTCGGCTCGATGGGCGCGGGCGCCGTGTTGCTGTTCGCCCTGCCGCATGCCCAGCTTTCACAGCCATGGGCCGCCCTCGTAGGACACCTCATCGCGTCATTGGTTGGGGTCAGCGTCGCCATGCTCGTGCCGGATACGATCCTGGCGGCGGCGCTGGCCGTATCGCTGGCCGTCGTGGCCATGCACTATCTGCGCTGCATCCATCCACCCGGCGGCGCCACGGCGCTGATCGCGGTCATCGGCGGCGCCGATGTGCAGGCGATGGGATACGGCTTTGTGCTGCTGGTCATGCTCAATGCGCTGATCCTGGTAACGGCAGCCATGCTGTTCAATGTGCCGTTCAAGTGGCGCCGCTACCCGGCCGCCTGGGCCGTCAAACAGGCATCGGCAGAGGATACCGATGGCCTGTCCATCGAGGATCTGGAGCGTGCGATTCAGGAACTCGATCTGACGGTCGATATTACAGAAGATGAACTCCTCCAGATCTACCGCTGCGCTCGCCGGCATCCGAAACATTCGCGGGAAAAACGAAAAGAAACTGCATAATCGCCTTCTCCGCCGCCTTTATGCGGCCCGGCTGCTTTCATGTTATATTACGGGGATGCAGCAACAAACATCCCGAAGGCTGTCTGCCCTGTGGGCGGATTTTCTGGCATCCAGGAACCCGGAACGGCAGCAGTCCATCACCCGTTTGCTGATCGTCGGCATCCCCGCTGTTTTCTTCTATCTGTTTGGCTTTGAC
>RFHG01000526.1 GCA_003696465.1 Gammaproteobacteria bacterium
CTCATGAACAAGCCCTACGCCGAGTCCTGCGACCAGAACCGGGAACCGATCCTGGAGATCCTGCGGCTGTATCTGCCGGAGCGCCACACGCTGCTCGAGATCGGCAGCGGCACCGGCCAGCATGCCGTGTATTTCGCCCCGGAGTTTCCGCATCTGTTGTGGCAGACCTCGGATGTGACCGAAAACCACGCCGGCATCCGCCAGTGGATCGCCGAATCCTGCTGCCCCAATGTGCTCGACCCGATTGCCCTGGACGTGAACCAGCCCGACTGGCCCGAGCCCGGCTACGAGGCAGTGTTCAGTGCCAATACCGCGCACATCATGGACTGGGGCAGCGTGGAGGCCATGTTCGCCGGCATCGGGCGGGTGCTCAACCCGGGTGGGGTATTCCTGCTCTATGGCCCGTTCAATTACGGGGGCAAGTACACCAGCGAGAGCAATGCCCGCTTCGACCACTGGCTCAAGTCACGCGACCCGGCCAGCGGCATCCGCAATTTCGACGACCTCGATTGGCTGGCCCAGGACCACGGGCTGGAACTGGTGGCCGACCATGCCATGCCGGCCAACAACCGCACCCTGGTGTGGCAAAGGAGCTGAAAACCCCATGCCCCGCAAGATCGACTACGACAGCTACTTCTACGTGGACAAGTCACCGATCCACGGCAAGGGCCTGTTCGCGAAGCGCCGCTTTCGCAAGGGCCAGTACCTGGGCACCTACGAGGGCCCGGAAACCGAGGAGAACGACACCTACGTGCTGTGGGTGGAAGTGGAGGAAGGGCACTGGGTGGGCCGCGACGGCAAGAACATCCTGCGCTGGCTGAATCACAGCAACGAACCCAATGCCGAATTCGATGGCTACGATCTGTACGCCCTGCGTACCATCCAGCCCGGCGAGGAGATCACCTTCGACTACGGCGAGGACCCCGCCGGCTGAAGCGGCTCAGTCCGGTACCCGCCGGGCCCACAGGTCGTGCTCGTCGGCATGGGTGATCTGCACCTCGAGAAAATCGCCCGGCCGCACCGAGGGGTCGGGCTCGAGATGCACCATGCCGTCGATCTCGGGGGCATCGCCCGGCCCGCGGGC
>RFHG01000527.1 GCA_003696465.1 Gammaproteobacteria bacterium
GAGGCCGCTCGGACGCTGGATCGTCTGGCTCAACTGGCCCAGGTGCGCAAGGGGGAAATCCGTATCGAGGGACATACTGACAATGTCGGTTCTCCTGCCTTCAATCGGGTCCTGTCGGAACTGCGCGCCCATGTAGTGGCGCTGGCGCTGGCACGACGCGGAGTGAAGGCAACCCGACTGCAACCCCGTGGCTGGGGTGACAGCCGTCCGGTCGCCCCCAACGACAGCGCGAAGAACCGCGCGAAGAACCGCCGCGTGGAAGTCATCTTCACCCCTCTACGGGCACACTAGCCATGTGGCGCGTTACTCTGTGGATGGTTTGCTGTTTGCTGGCCGCATCGATCAGCGGCTGCGCACAGGACGTGCCTCCCGGACAGGACATACGCATCATCTATCCCACTGAGGGCCTGCGGGTTCCACCCCGATTCGGCATTCTGGTTTCCAGTTTTCGCTGGGATGCCGGCGCCGTGATCTGGACGGGCTCGCTGGATGCCTCCTCGGAAATCAAGCTGGTGTCACTGCATCCGGTGTCCGCCTCGCTGGAAATCGATGGACACAAGTTACGTGACTTGCCGGGACACATGATGCACCGCGTGATGCTGGGACCGCTGCCGAATGGCCCCCATCGCATCGTAGTAAACGCCGGTCCAACCCGCCGAGGGGTGACCGTCGTGGTGGATGACCAGCTACCCCTGAGCTTCGTGCCCTTGCCCACCAAGGCACGGCCGGATCCCAGGGCCAACGTACTGGAACAGACGCTGAAACGTATCCTCGGCAACGACGAGAGCATCTGCTCGCAACACGACTGCAGGATCCGCGTCATCCTCTCCGGAGAAACGGCTCTGGTGGAACTGCAAGCGGGCAACACCCCAAGCCGCTATTGGCTGGCCACGGCCACCCCGGAGGGAATGCGGGTACTGGCCAGGCGCCTACGCCGTCTCCCTGCCCATGGCACGCTGGATATAAGACAGCTGCCGGGGGATTTCGTGCATGCCTGCGGAGACGGTTCGTTCGCCTGGCTGGAACCTCTCGATGGCGGTCTGCGCCTGCGCCGTGTCAGCAGGGGTGGGGAACAAAACTGGGTTATCTACCACCGTGATCTTCACACCTGGGCAGAGCGCCTGGAGATGGCCGACTACGACCCCTCCATGGACTACTTCCACGCCAACTGCCAGGGAGCCCATCTTATTGTGGCAAGCGGCAACCTGAGACTGCTGTTCGATGCTGAACATAGTCGCCCGTTGGTTCTGGGACCGGCCACTCCGTCCGGGAGCGTATCCCGGCCACCCCACTGGTGGTGGCTCGACCGCCAAGGCACGCGACATGATCTGGGCAGGGGGACGATTGCGGCCTCCTTCCATGTCGGGGATCGATGGTGGTTGTTGCGTCACTCGAACTCCAGGCTGGTTTGGCTCGCCCCGATCGACCAGCCCGAGCTGCGCATTGCCGTCCCGCTGGCCGGTACGGACCAGTCGTGGGACCTCTCGGAATTCCAGTTCCGCGCCGACCGCAACTTCGTCCTGCCGATGGTGGGCTCAGTGGCCAGCAGGGCCATTGAGGACGGGTCACCCACGCTGGTGGGCCAGGCCGACTGGCAACATGAGGGGGGAACGACAGAATTCGTCCTTGAGCCGGGACCAGGCCATACGCCCAAAGCAGGAGTTGGCAAATGATCCCTTCCCGGAACAGCTCATCACGCCTTTCTGGCTACGCAGTGCCTTTCATCTGCATGGTCCTGCTGCTGCCATTTGGCGCCCACGGCGACACAGGCCGCGGGAATACGCCAACGCGAGAGACGCGCATTCTGCATCAGTTGCAATCCAGGCATGCAAGGGAGCGCCTGCAGGCCATTCGCGAGGCCGTTTCCCTGCCCCATCTCCCCCATGAAATCGGCTCTGCCCTGATGCAGCTCATGGAGCACGATCCTGACTACAAGATACGTCTGTTCGCCATTGAGCAATTTGGCGGCTGCCCGGCACCCTCACCGCTCCCGGAAGACCTAGAACAGGCATTGGCCAAGGCCTTGCGCGACCGCGAACCGGCAATTCGACGCGCAGCAGTCCAGGCACTGGCTCAGGACTGTCTCCCAGCCCCACAAGATCAACGTACGCTTCGCGCCCTGGCCACACTGCTGAAGGATCAAGACCCGGTCACTCGAAGTTTTGCCGCACACGCACTGGCACGATCCAGACCCGCATCCGATTGCAGCGTGGTCGAGGGACTGACCGGGGCACTGGACGATCCCGACATCAATGTCCGTATTTCTGCTCGACAGGCACTGGCACGTCACTTGCCGGGTTGTCCGGGTGGCTCGGAACGGCTGGCAGAATATCTCGCTGGTGCCGGCGACAATGCGCCTGACTGGATCAGGGGGATCGCCGAGACCTACCGTTCCGGCATTCGGCTCCCACCCGGACATAACAGCCTTGCGACAATACTTCGTCGGCGGTTGGAGAAAAGCACATCCTTCCCATCGGATGATCTGCTCGATGCCGCTGGTGCGGTGTTGCCAGCCTCGGAACTGGCACTGACATTGCTGGAACTGGCAATCGATCACGAAAACTGGGAAGACAGCCTGCGTGGACTGCTGATAGAGCGTGCTGTCAGCACCGACAGCGCGGCATTGATGAAACGGCGCGAAAAGGTGTTCGA
>RFHG01000528.1 GCA_003696465.1 Gammaproteobacteria bacterium
GCCGACCAAGTCGGGGCTGATGCTGGGGCTGGGCGAGGAGCTGGACGAGGTGGTCGAGGTGATGCGCGACCTGCGCGCGCATGACTGCGACATGCTCACCCTGGGGCAGTACCTGCAGCCGACCCGGCACCACCATCCGGTGGCGCGCTTCGTGCATCCGGACGAGTTCGACGAGCTGGCCCGGATCGGCCGCGAGCTGGGTTTCTCGCAGGTGGCGAGTGGCCCGCTGGTGCGTTCCTCCTATCACGCCGACCAGCAGGCCGCCGGGCTCGTCTGAGCCCGTACCCGCAACTTCAGAGCTGTGCCAGCACCTTGCGCGCCGCCGCCACGGTGGCGTCGATGTCCTCTTCGCTGTGGGCGCTGGAGACGAAGCCGGCCTCGAAGGCCGAAGGCGCCAGATAGACGCCCTCGTCCAGCATGCCATGGAAGAAGCGCTTGAAGCGCTCGAGGTCGCACTGCGTGACCTGGGCGAAGTTCTCCACCTTCGGTGCATCGGTAAAGAAGATGCCGAACATGCCGCCGACCTGGTTGGTGGTGAGCGGTACGCCGGCCTCGCTGGCGGCCGCACGGATGCCCTCCAGCAGGCGCGTGGTCTTTTCCGTGAGCCGCTCGTAGAAGCCGGGTTCGGAGATGATCTCGAGCGTGGCCAGCCCGGCACTCATCGCAATCGGATTGCCGGACAGTGTGCCGGCCTGATAGACCGGGCCCAGCGGGGCCAGGTGCTCCATGATCTCGCCCTTGCCGCCGAAGGCGCCCACCGGCATGCCGCCGCCGATGACCTTGCCCAGGGTAGTCAGATCCGGCGTGATGCCATAGACGCTCTGTGCACCCCCCAGGGCCACACGAAAACCGGTCATCACCTCGTCGAAGATGAGCACCGATCCATGTTCGTCACAGACCGCGCGCAGGGTCTCGAGGAAGCCCTCGGCGGGCGGGATGCAGTTCATGTTGCCGGCCACCGGCTCGACGATGATGCAGGCGATCTGGTCGCCCAGCTCGTCGAATACCCGCCGCACCTCCTCGCTGTCGTTGTAGGTCAGCGTCAGGGTGTGTTCTGCCAGCGAGGCCGGCACGCCCGGCGAGCTGGGCACGCCCAGGGTGAGGGCACCGGAACCGGCCTTGACCAGCAGCGAATCGCCGTGGCCGTGATAGCAGCCCTCGAACTTCACGATCTTGTCGCGCCCGGTATAGCCGCGGGCGAGACGGATGGCGCTCATGGTGGCCTCGGTGCCGGAACTCACCATGCGCACCATCTCCATGCTGGGGACGATCTCGCAGACCCGGTCGGCCATGCGGGTCTCGATCTCGGTGGGGGCACCATAGCTCAGCCCGCGCGGGGCGGCATCGATCACGGCCTGGATGACCTTCGGGTGGGCATGGCC
>RFHG01000091.1 GCA_003696465.1 Gammaproteobacteria bacterium
GACTGGCTGCGTGCCAATCCCGGCCCTGTGCGGCTGGAAGATCACAAGATCACGCCGCCGCGGCGCGAGGAGATGAAGGCCGACATGGAGGCCCTCATCCATCACTTCAAGCTGTTTACCGAGGGCTATGTGCTGCCGGAGGGCGAGGTCTATTCCGCCGTGGAACACCCCAAGGGGGAGTTCGGCGTGTATCTGATATCGGACGGGTCGAACAAGCCCTATCGTGTCAAGCTGCGCGCGCCCGGCTTTGCCCATCTGGCCTCGATGAACGAGATCGCACGCGGCCACATGCTGGCCGATGTGGTGGCGATCATCGGCACACTGGACATCGTGTTCGGGGAGATCGACCGTTGAGCGAGTCGCGCGAAGAACTCATTGCCCGCCTCTCCGCCCATGTGCGCGAGGAGATCGACCACTGGGTGGCAAAGTATCCGTCAGGCAAGCAGCGTTCCGCGGTGCTTGCGGCCCTGCGTGCGGTACAACACGAGCATGGCCACCTGCCGGTGGAGCAGATGGATGCCGTGGCGGCCTACCTCGACATGGCCCCCATCGAGGTCTACGAGGTGGCGAGTTTCTACTCCATGTACGAACTCGAGCCGGTGGGGCGCCATACCATCGCCGTGTGCGACAACATCTCCTGCATGCTGCGCGGCGCCGATCGCATCATCGAGCACATAGAGAACAAGCTGGGCATCAAGCGGGGCGAGAGCACCCCAGACGGCAAGTTCTACTTCAAGCAGGAGGAGGAGTGCCTGGCGGCCTGCTGCGGCGGCCCCATGATGCAGGTGGACCACAAATACTACGAGCATCTCACCCCCGAGAAGGTGGACGAGATCCTGGACAACCTCGAGTAACCGGCATGCCGAATCAGGTCTGTTTCACAACCCTGCAGTTCGACGACCAGCCCTGGTCGCTGGAGAACTACCGCCGTGTCGGTGGTTACCAGGCCTGGGAACGCATTGTGCGCGAGCAAATCGCGCCGGACGACATCATCGAGGAGGTCAAGAAATCCAATCTGCGCGGGCGGGGCGGAGCAGGCTTCCCCACCGGCCTGAAATGGAGCTTCATGCCGCGTTATGCACCGGGCGACAAGTATCTGGTCTGCAACTCCGACGAGTCCGAGCCCGGTACCTGCAAGGACCGTGACATCCTGCGCTTCAATCCGCATGCGCTGGTCGAAGGCATGGCCATTGCCGCCTATGCCATTGGCGCCGAGCGGGCCTACAACTACATGCGTGGCGAGTTCATGGACGAGCCCTTCCTGCGCTTCGAACAGGCCCTGAAGGAGGCCTACGAGGCCGGTCTGCTGGGGCGCGACATCATGGGCTCCGGCATCAATGTCGATATCTACGGCAGCCTCGGTGCCGGTGCCTACATCTGTGGCGAGGAGACGGCCCTGCTGGAGTCGCTGGAGGGCAAGAAGGGGCAGCCGCGCTTCAAGCCGCCGTTTCCGGCCAACTTCGGCCTTTACGGACGCCCAACCACCATCAACAACACCGAGTCGCTGGCCTCGGTGCCGGCCATCCTGCGCAACGGTGGCGAATGGTTCAGCGAGCTGGGCGTGCCGGGTGCCGGTGGCGAGAAGATCTTTTCCGTCTCCGGTCATGTGAACCGTCCCGGCAATTACGAAGTCCCCATGGGCATTCCGTTTGCGGAGCTGCTGGAACTCGCCGGCGGGGTGCTCGAGGGGCGCCGCCTCAAGGCGGTGATCCCCGGCGGTTCCTCGGTGCCGGTGGTGCCGGGCGAGGTCATGCTGCAGACCAACATGGACTACGACTCCATCGCCAGGGCCGGCTCGATGCTGGGTTCCGGGGCGGTCATCGTGATGGACGAGACCACCGATATGGTCAAGGCCCTGCAGCGTATCTCGCGCTTCTACTACTCCGAGTCCTGCGGCCAGTGCACGCCCTGCCGCGAGGGTACCGGCTGGCTGTATCGCATGCTCACCCGCATCGTCGAGGGCAAGGGGCGTCCGGAAGACCTGGAAAAGCTGGACGATGTGGCCGGCAAGATCGAGGGGCATACCATCTGTGCCCTGGGCGATGCGGCTGCCATGCCGGTGCGCAGTTTCATCAAGCACTTCCGCCCCGAGTTCGCCTATTACATCGAACACGGCCGCAGCATGGTTACGGGTAGCTGAGATGCAGGATCCGAACGAAAACCTGATTACCATCGAGATCGACGGCCAGCAGGTCAGGGCCCGTAACGGCGCCATGATCATCGAGGCCGCGGACGAGGCCAACATCTTCATTCCGCGCTTCTGCTACCACCGCAAGCTGTCGATCGCGGCCAACTGCCGCATGTGCCTGGTTGAGGTGGAAGGCGCGCGCAAGCCCCTGCCGGCCTGCGCCACCCCCGTCACTCATGGCATGAAGGTGCAGACCCGCTCCCCGGCGGCCATCGCCGCGCAGAAGGGGACCATGGAGTTCCTGCTCATCAACCATCCGCTCGACTGTCCGATCTGCGACCAGGGGGGCGAGTGCGAGCTGCAGGATGTGGCCATGGGCTATGGCGAGGATGTCTCGCGCTATACCGAAGCCAAGCGCGCCGTGGCCGACAAGGACATCGGCCCGCTGATTGCCACCGAGATGACCCGCTGCATCCACTGCACCCGCTGCGTACGTTTCGGCCGCGAAATCGCCGGCATGCCCGAGCTGGGGGCCACCGGCCGTGGGGAACACATGGAAATCGGAACCTTCGTCGAGCACAGCATCGGCTCCGAACTGTCGGGCAATGTGATTGACCTGTGCCCGGTCGGTGCGCTGACGGCCAAGCCCTCGCGCTTTACCGGTCGTGCCTGGGAGATGCGCCAGTATCCTTCCATTGC
>RFHG01000529.1 GCA_003696465.1 Gammaproteobacteria bacterium
GCCGGTGACGAGCACGTTGGGGAAGGTGAGCAGGCGTTCGAACAGGTCATCCCGTATCACCTGGTCGGAGAGGTCCTCGAAGAACAGGTCGGCCTCCTGTTCGTAGACATCCATGCCCAGCGCGCCGAGCTGGCCGCTCTTGAGGGCCTCGATGGCGGCGTGCGTGTCTACCACCGCGCCGCGGCTGGTGTTGATGAGCATGAACCCCGGGCGCGCCATTGCCAGCGTCTCGGCATTGATGAGGTGATGGGTATCCGGGGTCAGCGGACAATGCAGGGTCACGATGCGGGACGCGCCCATCAGCTCCTGCAGGGAGACATATTCCACGCCCATGGACAGGCACTCCTCCGACTGCACCACGTCGGTGGCCAGCAACCGGCAGCCGAATCCCTTGAGGATGCGCGCCACGCAGGTGCCGATGCGTCCGGTGCCGACGATGCCCACGGTCTTGCCGTGCATGTCGAAGCCGAGCAGACCCTTAAGGTCGAAGTTGCCTTCGCGTACCCGCTGCCATGCACGGTGGATATGGCGGTTGAGGGACAGCATCAGGCCCACCGTGTGTTCGGCCACGGCATGTGGCGAATAGGCCGGCACGCGAACCACCATCAGACCGAGCTGATCGGCGCGTTTCAGATCGACATTGTTGAAGCCGGCACAGCGCAGTGCAATGAGCCGCGTGCCACCGGCATGCAGCCGCTCCAATACCGGGGCGTCGAGGCGGTCGTTGACGAATACGCACACCGCCGGGAAGCCGTCGGCCAGGGCCGTCGTCTCCGGCCCCAGACGCGACTCGAAATAGACCAGCTCATGCCCGAAGGACTGGTTGGCGGTATCGAGATAGGCTCGATCCCAGGAACGGGTACTGAAGACTGCAACACGCATGCATCCATTCTGTCACAAATCCCCGTTTCGTACAGGGACACTCAGACTGCAATCGGGGCCCGGATCGGCGGATGGGACTGGTAGCCCTCAAGGGTGAAGTCATCGTAGGTGAAATCAAAAATGGACTTTACCTCGGGATTGAGCTGCATGCGCGGCAGCGGGTACGGGGTGCGGGCAAGCTGCGTCTCGACCTGCTCGGCATGGTTGCTGTAGAGATGCGCATCGCCCAGGGTGTGAATGAACTCGCCCGGCTCGAGCCCGGTGACCTGGGCCACCATCATGGTCAGCAGGGCGTAGGAGGCGATGTTGAAGGGCACGCCCAGAAAGACATCGGCACTGCGCTGGTAGAGCTGGCAGGAGAGCCGCCCATTGGCCACATAGAACTGGAAGAAGGCATGGCACGGTGCCAGGGCCATGCGCCCGGCACGCACGTTGTCCTGCGGAGAAACGGTCTCGTCGGGCAGGTCGGCCACGTTCCAGGCGGAGACGATCAGCCGGCGCGAGTCCGGCATGCTGCGGATCTGCTCAATGACCTGGCTGATCTGATCGATGTGGCGGCCGTCGGGTGCCGGCCAGGAACGCCACTGGTAGCCGTAGATCGGGCCCAGCTCACCGTCCTCGGTGGCCCATTCATCCCATATGGTGACGCCATGCTCCTTCAGGTAGGCGATGTTGGTATCGCCGCGCAGGAACCACAGCAGCTCATGGATGATGGACTTGAGGTGCACCTTCTTCGTGGTCACCAGAGGGAAGCCCTGCTGCAGATCGAAACGCATCTGGTAGCCGAACACGGAACGGGTCCCGGTGCCGGTGCGATCGCCCTTGTCCACGCCATGATCGCGAATATGGCGCATCAGCTCGAGATACTGCTTCATTGCGTTGCTCCTTCGGGCAGGGGCCTGCGCCGTGCCCACAGATACAATGCCAGGCCGGCCAGGATCATGGGCAGGCTGAGCAGCTGCCCCATGGTCAGCCAGCCCCAGGCCAGGTAACCGATATTGGCATCGGGCTCGCGGACGAACTCGACCAGAAAGCGGAACATCCCGTAAAACAGCAGGAACAGCCCCGACACCGTACCCACGGGCCGGGGCCGCGCCGAGTACAGCCACAGGATGATGAACAGCAGCACGCCCTCGAGCAGGAACTCGTACAGCTGCGAGGGGTGGCGCGGCAGGGGGCCGCCACTGCGGAACACCATGCCCCAGGGCAGGTCGGTGGGCTTGCCCCAGAGTTCTCCGTTGATGAAGTTGCCGATGCGGCCGGCACCGAGGCCGATGGGCACCATGGGCGCGCCGAAATCGGTGAGCTGCAACAGGCTTACCCCCTGGCGACGGCCATAGAGCCAGACCGCCACAATCACCCCCAGCATGCCGCCGTGAAAGCTCATGCCGCCCTCCCATACCCGGAACAGGGACAGCGGATCGGCCAGCAGCCGGTCGAAGTTGTAGAACAGCATCGAGCCCAGCCTGCCACCGATGATGACACCCATGGCGCCATAGAACAGCAGGTCGTCCACCTGTTGCGGGCGGATCGGCGACCAGGGCTTGCGCGCACGCAGCCGGGCCAGCCACCAGAAGGCGGCAAAGCCCAGCAGGTACATGATGCCGTACCAGTGGATCTGCAGCGGACCCAGCGACAGCGCCACCGGGTCGATCTGTGGATGCGTCAGCATGGCGGCATGGTATCCGTCAGCGGTGGATGCGCGCAAACACGGCCTTGAGGTAGGCCGTTTCGGGAATGGCCGGATGCACCGGATGATCGGCCGACTGCCCGCCGCGGGCAAGGATCTGCATGCGCCGGTCGATGTGCCGTGCCGCCCCCCAGAGCTGTTCCACCAGGGCCTCCTCGCGCAGGTGATGCGAGCAGGAGCAGCTCACCAGAAAGCCGTCCCGGTCGATGAGCCGCATGGCCAGCTCGTTGATGCGGCGGTAGGCGGCCAGCCCGTTCTTCACGTCCTTGCGCCGCTTGATGAAGGCAGGCGGGTCGACGATCACCACATCGAAGCGCTCGCCCTCGTCGCGCAGGCCGCGCAGGGCCTCGAAGGCATTGTCCTCGATGACGCCGATGCGGTCCTCGAGCCCATTGCGCCGGGCATTGGCCAGCACACCATCAATGGCGCGTTCCGAGGCATCGACACAGATCGCCTGTGCCGCCCCCTGGGCCACCGCCTGCAGTCCCCAGCCGCCCAGATAGCTGAACACATCCAGCACCCGTGCACCCTGCACATAACGGCCAAGCTCGCGGCGGTTGTCGCGCTGGTCGTAGAACCAGCCCGTCTTCTGCCCGCCGGCCACCGGTACCTCGAACTCGAGCGTTCCTTCCCGTATCACCACCGACTCCGGGCACTCGCCCCGTGCGCAGCGGCTGTAGCATTCCAGTCCCTCCAGCTCGCGCTGGGCGGTGTCGTTGCGCAGCCAGATGCCGGCGGGCCGCAACGCCCGTTCCAGGGCATCGAGGATGACCTCGCTCATGCGCTCCATGCCCGCCGTCGTCACCTGTACCGCCAGCACCTCGCCGTAACGATCCACCACCAGCCCCGGCAGGCCGTCGGACTCGGCGAACACTGCGCGGTAGAAGGGCGCGTCGTACAGCCGCTCGCGCAACGCCAGGGCCACCTTGAGCCGGTGACGGATGAGCGAGGGCGCAAAGGGGTGCCGCGCATCGCGGCTGACCAGACGCACCGCGATCAGGGTATGCGGATTGGCATA
>RFHG01000530.1 GCA_003696465.1 Gammaproteobacteria bacterium
AGGGCGTCGATCTCGTCCTGTGACAGTACGTCGCTCACGCCGGCTTCACACTCACTGCATCACGAACTTGTTGAAATACACCTGCTCCACTTCCTTGCCCCCGGCCCGCTCCTTGAGCACCTTGTTGATTTCGGCCAGGATCTCGCCACGCAGCTTCTCCTTGCCCTCCGGGGTGCCCAGCTCGCGGTAGTCCTGGCGCGCCAGCAACAGCAGCAGGTTGTTACGCATGGCCGGGCGGTGCAGACGGAAGGCCTTGCGCGTTTCCTCGTCGCGCATCATCACCGAGAGATCCACCTGCAGCAGCCGTACCGGGCCGCGCTTCTCGAAATTCACTACCAGCGGCGAGTCGAATGACTCGTACATGGCCGGCTTCTGTTCCGGTTTCTGCGCTTCCTGTTTTGCCTCCGACTTGGCCTCTTCACCTCCGGAGAGGAAAAACCAGGCGCCGCCGGCACCGGCCAGCAGCAATACCACTGCACCCACGATGATCAGGATGAGCTTCTTCTTGCCCCCACCGGCATTTGCGTCGATTTCAAAATCCTGTTTTTCGGCCATGCGCGCGTTCTCCTCGTTCTGATGAATGGAAAGCAAACCCTGTGCCACCCGACACCGGGGCATCGAAAGCCATTTCAATTCAATGGCTTGCAACACAGGTTCGAGTATAGCAGGAGAAAGCGTCGAATTTCCGACGCCCATGAAACGCTTAACTGCGGGGGAAGAAGGGGAGAAAAGGGATCGCGGCGTCCGGATTCCGGCACCCGATCAGGAAACGGGAGGAGGCCCTGCCTCAGGCGTAGGTATCGACCAGACCATTCCCTGCCTGTACCGGGGTGCGCGCTGTATGCACCGGCTCGTCGAGTTCGGCTGCAGCAAGGGGGCTGCCGGCTCCGGCCGGCTGCCCCTGACCGCCCTGGCCGGAGAAGCCGTGCTGGGATACATCGACGTGGACCAGGTTCATCCCCTGTCCGGCCAGAAACTCGCGCAGGCGCGGCAGGTTCTGTTCCAGCGCATCACGCACCACAGGATGATGGGCCTGGATGGCGAGCTGGACCTGGTCACCCTCCATCTTCAGATGGAAGCGCATCGGCCCCAGATCCGGCGGGTCGAGCTGGATCTCGGCCGACTTGATGGCATGATTGATCATCCATGACAGACGCTGCCCCACCTCATCCCCCCAGCGTGGATGCTGGACGGGCAGGCTCAGGGGCGGTGGCTGGATGCGTGCATCGCCGCGCTCTGCCGGCAACGGGCCCGATCCGACCTGCAGCAGGGAACGCAGCTGTTCCACTCCGCGCAGCCCGTCATTGCCGACCGGGTCCTTGCCCTCTGCCGACAGCACCTCCTTCAGCAGGCC
>RFHG01000092.1 GCA_003696465.1 Gammaproteobacteria bacterium
AATTCCTTGTCCTGGGCACGTTCGACGCCGAGTGCCTTCATGGCCGCCAGGCCGGCCCGCAGGCCCATCGGCATGGCCGGGCACTTGTGACCGTGAAATTTCATGCCGGTTTCGAACAGATCATTCAGATTTTTCATGGGGCTCTCCCTTGCTCGTCAGTCAGAGGTTATTTCTGTTCTTCCATCAGTTTCAGGAAATAAAGGGCGTCCTCGCCGCGCAGGTTCTCGGCCAGACCCACCAGACCGTCCGTCAGGTAGCGGGCCGGGATCCCCTTGGAACGCAGGTAGGACATGGCGATGATCGCGCGATCCTTGTGCGGGCATGCGGTGACGATGATTTTGTCCTTCGGTAATTCATGGAGCCGGGCCGGCAGCTCGTTGAGGGGTATCTTCAGCGCGAAGCTGGGTCCCCAGGCCTGCTGCTCCTCCTTGAAGCGGATATCGACCAGCACCGCCTTGCCGTCCTCAAGCAAGTCGAGCAGCTTTGTGCTCGAGACTTTCATCTCCTTGCGTGCGTCATAGTCGAAATCGGCAACAAAGGCTTCCAGTCGGTTTTCGTCGGCGACGGCTGAAAGGGGAAGCAGGGTTGCAAGCAGCGCGGTGAAAATGAACAGTCGAAAGGGCTTCATTGTGATCACTCCTTGTTCTGGGTTTGAATATTTCTATAAACCGATTTATCTGCCGCTACTGATCCACGACTGCCGTCAGGGCAGGCTGCATCAGGGTGCCGAGTAGATCAGCCACACGCCGCCGGCGATGACCAGCAGGCCGCAGATTCTTTTGACCCAGATGGTGCCGCGCGAGCGTTCGTTCCAGTTCAGGTACTGCTGCACCCTTTCGGTAAAGGTGCCGGCAAAGACAATCACCGCGCAGTGGCCGAGACCGTAGGCGAGCAGCAGCAGGGCCGCGAAGACCAGGCTCTCACCGGCCCTGGCGAAGGCGACGCCGAGGACCGGCCCCATGAAGGCGAAGGTGCAGGGGCCAAGGGCCACGCCGAAGACCAGCCCCAGGATCAGCGCCGCCAGCAGC
>RFHG01000531.1 GCA_003696465.1 Gammaproteobacteria bacterium
AATCGCCGTTCCATGGTGCATGTGGATGACCTGTGCAGCCTGGCCCTGCTTGCAGCCGAGTCCGACCGGGCTGCCGGCCAGTGCTATATCGCGGCCGATGCCCATCCGATATCGACCCGGGCATTGTACGAGGGTCTGCTGCGTACCATGGGACGCAGGGTGCCCGGCTGGGCCGTGCCGCCGGCTGTACTGCGCATGGCCGGTCGAATGGGCGATGTAGCGAGCGGCCTGTTGAATCGGCCGCTGCCCATTGGGTCGGAAACGGTTTCCCGCCTGCTGGATTCGGCCTGTTACAGCGGGCAGAAGGCCATGGATGAACTGGGCTGGCAGCCGGGACATAATCTCATCTCCAGTCTGCCGGAGATGGTTGATGCCTGGCGTAAAGGAGGATGATCCACACTCCAGGCTTTTGCTGCGATGCGACATTCGAACGGTGCTATAATGGTACGTATATGAAAAAAAGCGTACGACTCTGGAGTGAAAATGGCAGATCAGCTGACCCCCTCGAGCCTGCGGGCCAATTTGTACCGGATACTCGATCGGGTTCTGGAAACCGGTGAACCGGTGGAGATCCGCCGCAAGGGGCGCTGCTTGCGCATTGTTCCCAAGGAAGGCAAGCGGCTGGAGCTGCTGAAGCCGCACTGCGGTTTTATCCAGGGTGATCCCGATACGCTGGTGCACATGGACTGGTCGGATCAGTGGCGTCCCTGATCTATCTGGATACGCATGTGCTTGCGTGGCTCTATGCCAGGGGCAGTGCGGGGTTGCCTCCCGTGCCCGCCCGCCGTATCGAAGAGGCCCAGGAGATTCGCGTTTCCCCCATGGTACGGTTGGAACTTCAGTACCTGTATGAAATCGGTCGCGTCACGGAGCCTGCTCTGCCGGTACTGGATGCGCTGGAATCGGCTCTTGGCCTGGTGGTGTGCGGTGCACCCTTCTCGCTCGTGGTGCGGGAAGCGGAAACACTGGACTGGACCAGAGACCCCTTCGACCGACTGATCGTGGCTCAGGCATCGATTCATGATGCCCCCCTTCTCACACGCGACGGGATGATTCATGAACACTATGCACGTGCGGTGTGGGATTAATATCCGGGGATCCCGCAAAGCCCTGGCCCACAAATGAAGGCTTGGGTCCCTCTCCTGGCTATGGTCATCTCCTGGCTGGTGGCCCGCAGACTGTCGCGCGCGGGCGGGCGGCTGCTGGACCGTCCGAACGAACGCTCGCTGCACGCGGCCCCGGTGCCCAGGGGCGGCGGAGCAGGCATCCTGCTCGGGCTGGCAGTGGCCTGGGTGCTGATACCGGATGTACCCCCTCAGCTGAATTGGATTGTACTGCTCGGCCTAGGCTTGGGCGCCTTTTCCCTTCTTGACGATCTTTCCGGCCTGCCGGCGTGGCTGCGCTTCGTGGTTCAGGGCATCCTGGCAGCGGTTTTGGTGGGCCAGGGGTTATGGACCGGCCAGATTTCCCTGCCGGGCATGACATGGACGCTGGGCCCCGGGCTTGCCATGGGTCTGTCATGGGCCCTGCTGATGTGGATGACGAACCTGTACAACTTCATGGATGGCATGGATGGCTTTGCCGGTGGCATGACGGTTATCGGTTTTTCCACCCTTGCCCTGCTGGGCTGGCAGGCGGGCAGCCCGGCCTATGCACTGGTCTGTGCATCGATAGCGGCAGGAGCGGCGGGTTTCCTGCCCTTCAACTTTCCGCCGGCAAGGCTGTTCATGGGAGATGTCGGCAGTGCGGCACTGGGCTTCATGGCCGGCGGGTTGCTGCTGTGGGCCGATATGGCCGGCCTGTTTCCGCTGTGGGTGGGTCTGGTCGTCTTTGCGCCTTTTGTGGTGGATGCCACGGTGACCCTGCTGCGACGCCTGTTCCGTGGCGAGCGGGTGTGGGAGGCGCACCGAACCCACTATTACCAGCGGCTGGTGCAGGCAGGCTGGGGCCACCGCAAGACCGTTCTGCGGGAATATGCGATGATGCTGCTTTGTGCGGCAGCAGCGGTGATGGCTGTCCACGCTGCGTCGCTTTGGCAGTGGGTGATACTCTTTGGCATGATGCTGCTCTTCAGCGGGCTGATCCTGGGGCTCGAGGTCTTTTTGCAGCGCAGAGGAGGGCGCCATGACAGATGAAGAACCCATACGCTGGAAGCAGCGGCTGCAAAATTATCAGCGGGCTCTGGCGCGCCTCAGGGATGCGGTGGAGTTGGCGAAATCCCGGCCCCTGTCCGAACTTGAACGGCAGGGTCTGATACAGGCCTTCGAGTTTACTCATGAACTGGCGTGGAAGCTGATGAAGGACTACTTGCTCTTTCAGGGCCATGCAGGGATCACGGGTTCTCGCGATGCCACGCGGGAGTTCTTCGCCCAGGGGCTGATCAGCAATGGCCAAGCCTGGATGGACATGATTCGCAGTCGCAACCTCTCTTCCCATACCTACAATGAGGGCCTGGCCAGGGAGATTGCCGACAAGATCGTGGGAGACTACGCCCCCTTGCTGGAAGACTTGCTGAACACGATGCAGGGTCTGGCCGCCCGGGATGATCATGCAGGCTCATGAACTGCCCAAAGGGGTGCTGGACGCCATTGTCGAGGTTCTGGCCCGAAACCCGAATGTGCAGAGGGCCTGCCTGTTCGGTTCCAGGGCTCGTGGGACGGCGCGAGAGGGTTCGGACATCGATCTCTGTGTCATGGGTAGGGCGCTCGATCTCGATCAACTGCTGGAACTCGAGCAGCAACTGGATGCCCTGGATCTCCCCTGGAAGGTTGATCTGCTGGCATGGCACCTGATTGATGACCCCCAATTGCGCGAGCGCATAGCGCAGGAGGGGGTGACCCTGCTGGATCGACAAGCCCGCGGGCAGGATGGCATTTGACTTTCGCGGCATCAGGCATTACATTCGCGCGTCCGGATTTTCAGCCCCCGCGTGTCGGGGACACGAGAGAGTGCACCATGAAGA
>RFHG01000532.1 GCA_003696465.1 Gammaproteobacteria bacterium
GCAGGAGACAGGAGTCGGAAGTCAGAAGTCAGAAGTCAGAAGTCAGAAGTCAGAATTTTCTCGGCGTGACCCCGGTTTTTCTGACATCTGACAGCAAAGCGTTCTGACGTCTGACATCTGCGCGCCGAAGGTGCGCTCTCTCCGCGCGAGGCCGGTTTTTAAGACATTGTCGATTCATACTTCAGGGTTGATCCTGACGCAAACAGGGAAAGGAGAACGGAAATGCTGAAATTGACCTTCAAGGCAGGAGGGCCGTCGGAGGTGGCGCTGGACAAGCCGCGCATCACCATCGGCCGGGACAAGTCGAACACTGTGGTGCTTGATGCCGCCGGGGTGTCGGGTTTTCACGCCGAGATCCAGGTGGATGACGGCAAGGCCTACCTGGTCGATCTGGGCAGCACCAACGGCACCTTCGTCAATGGCAAGAAGATCGCCGGCAAGGTCGAGATCAAGGCGTGGGACAGCCTGCGTTTCGAAAAGGTCGAAGCCGAGATCGTCGACACCGAGAAGCGCCGTCCCACCCAGGTCAGCCGCGCCGTGACCGACGCCGACCTGAAGGCCGGCGGTCAGGCGACCCAGGTGCGTCCGGCGGTGTCGAACTGGAAGCTGGTCGGCAAGACCGGTCCGGTTGCCGGCAAGACCGTGACGGTCACCGGCAAGCTGGTGGTCGGCCGCGAGGACGGCGTCGATCTGAAGATCGACGAATCGACGGTTTCGCGCCGGCATGCCGAAATCAGCCTTGAAGGGGGCGTGCTCAAGCTCAAGGACCTGGGCAGCGCCAACGGCACCTTCGTCAACGGCCAGAAGGTCACCGAAGCGACCCTCAAAAGTGGTGACGAAGTGCGTTTCGACAAGGTCAGCTTCGGGGTGGAAGGGGGCGCCGGCGGTGCCGCCAGGACCTCGGTGCGTCCGGCGGTTGATCCCAATGCCACGGTGATCGGCAAGGCGGCCGGGACCCAGATGCTGCCCACGGCCGGTGCCAGCCTCAAGGGGGCGGACGGCAAGAGCCACGCCCTGTCGGGCGAGGTGACCGTTGGCCGGGTGGCCGGCAATACCATCGTGGTGGAGGACGCCACGGTATCGGGCAAGCACGCCAAACTGACCTGCGCCGCCGGCACCTGGACCGTCGAGGACCTGGGCAGCACCAACGGCACCTTCGTCAATGGCAAGAAGGTGACCAGCCAGGCTCTCAAGGGGGGGGACAAGGTGCGCTTCGGCAAGGTGGAGTTCAGCTTCGAGCAGCAGGACACCGCCAGCGGCACCCAGGCTTTCAACGCTATCGACGATGCCACCCGCCCCAAAAAGGCGCTGGGCGGCGGGCTGCCGACCTGGGCCTGGGGCCTGATCGGCTTCGTAATCGTCGGCGCGGCCCTCGGAGCCTGGTTCGGGCTTGGCGGCGGCAGCAGCCCCACCGACGCCAAACTGCAGGCGGGCAAATCCTGGGCCCAGCGGCTGACCAACGACCGGA
>RFHG01000093.1 GCA_003696465.1 Gammaproteobacteria bacterium
ACAGCCCCGCCACATCCGGCAGCCCGTAATCTTCCATGTGCGGCAACACCCCTGCCCGCGCATTGAGCAGCCGCTTAAGGTGCAGCAACACGCTCTCCGCAGGAGTCAGCCGTCTGCCTTCGAGCACATCCATCAACGCCATGGCGGTCATCATTTCCTCTCACCATATCCAGGCCTGCTTCCAGCGGCCGGACAGGAATACCCTAAATATCTCATTCAGCCATACTTCCCCACAGGCTCTGTCCGCTCGCCGGATGACGCCGGTGAAAGATTTATAATGCCTTGGGCATCCAGCTCATCCGGACATAACGCGTGATCGGGGAACGCATATGCCTCGTCCGATTCCAGAACGGAAGAGCGCGCGATCTTCAGCCCGTCGTCCTCCTGCACAAAGCGCAATGACACGGTACGGGGTTCACCATTGCGGGCGTATCCATTGACCAGAAGACAGATTCGACTCTGATCGACCTGTTCGTAATGCCCATACACATCCCACACGGCAAAAAGCGGGTAACGCAGCCATCCTTCTACAGCCTTACCCTTCTCAGGCCATCCCAGACTGCTCAATGCCCGTTTGGAAAAGTACCGGTTGGCGGCAACACCGAGTCCTTCCTGTTGAGCCAGCTCCCTTGCCTTCAGCCACGACTCAAATGGATGTACAGATTCACCTGCCATGGCGATTGCCGCACCCATAGTCACAACGGCGAGGGTGCCCAGGGCAAACAACCACTTCATTTTCCAATCGCCCTTCTTGATCGCGCCTCTACCATGCCATTGCATCCAGTACTATTCGTATTGCCTCGGATGCAAGCAACCAAGGCACCCTCTGCTTCCATCCCGCTCGACCCCAATCCTTTAAAGCGACTCGTTAACAGAACGTTGTCAACTTATGCTGATCCGGATCGCAGCCGGCTTTACATGAGCTTAGGGCTCAAAGGATGGACAGCCAGCACAATGGCTGGCCGTCCGCAACGCGATCAGAATGATCAGCGCCCCTCGTTCCAGGAATCGGAGAAGGAAATGTTGCCATCAACATACGTCCATGTAATTTTCCCGTAACGGATGGCAATCTGCTCCAAGTGTGGGAAACGCTCTTTTTCAGTATCCTTCACATTGTGCATGACAGGGGCGATAGAAGTAATTTTCACATTCTCAAGCTTATGCGTGAAATACTCCTTCTCAGTACCCGTATCATCAATACGGTACCAACGCAGCACCAATTCCTTCAGCGTCTGCCCGTTGCTGCACGCCTTGTACAAATAGGGGGAAGCGGAATCGAAAGCCTTGGTTATTACCATGGGCTCGTGTTTCCTTGTACCTGTAAGCGCGCCGGAATCGGAATCAGTCGGAATCCGTACCTGATGCCCAAAGGAAAGAACCTCAATGCTTCCTTCACGATCCGTCACCTGAACCGGGCCCTCGATATCGTTGCCCTGGTCATCCTTGATCCACATGTAAGCGGGAATTGCCATTTTTTCACTTCTCCTTCAATTAAGTTCCATTAGTTCCGCGCTATCCAGGGTGGCACGGAAACACCCATAACTTCTTTCTCTGCCGGACACTCAAGACTATCGCAGGCTTTTAACCTATCATTACAGCGCCCCGTTGACAGGATATGACTGATCCCTGTTATCCCCATAGGCGCTTTTGGTCATAGAAATAAGGAGCCGGTTTTTCCAATTATTCGTGTCCATCTTTCTTATCAATCACAATTGCTTCAGCAAGATCATCCGAAGCCAAACCATCTGAATCAATCTTAACCATTCCGCCGTTTTCATCGTATACAAACAGATGGTGCGTATCTTTGGTGTCTACAAGAATGATTCGATAAGGCCCTATTTTCCTTTCTTTGGCAGTTCCGCCATGCTTAAATACAAATTTGATGGCGCTGACAGCCCTCTTGTCGCACTTTAACTCATCTGCCTTAGCGCTACTCAAGGCCTCAAGGAACACCTCTTTTGCCTTGCATCCGGATCCCGGCATTTCGTTCTCCGAGAAATCCTCAAAGGAAACAAATCCTCTACCGTTTTTCTCATAGCTTATTATTACTGTGTCCGAATTTTTTGGCACTATAAGTGACTTGATCTTCCCTGGGGCACGAAATCTAATCCCGTGATATTCTGCAATAAAAACCTCGCTTGCAATTACTGGCTGAGCACCTGCAAGTACTAACAAGGCACTTGTTATAAGTATTTTCCACATCCTCATCACAAACCCCTCAGCGCTTCCTGTATCTTCGTACTGAATTTGTATGACACAGCAGCCTTACAAATGAAATATACTTCTTTATCCCCTGACGCGATTCTAGCCCCAATTTTTACCAGCTCCTTTATCGCGTAGGTAGCTCCTGGTGTTGTCATTGGCCTAGGCACAAGATCCATCACATATGAGCATAGCATTGCATGTTTTAGCGCATCATATGCCGTCTCCGCCACCCTTTCGTTTATTTGATCGGCTGTAACCTTATCAGGCAAACCCCAAAAATAATTAATTGCAGCTGATATATATTCCTTTTCTTCATGTGTCATGCATTATCCTCCATAATGTTTGATAATTTCTCGCCTGGTTAACTTGATTAATTTTCGCCATTACCGGGCATCTGCGACACCAGCGACAGGCGTACATCAATCCCTTCAATCTGGAAGTGGGGCTGCGCGTACAGGGTGACGCTGTAGTAGCCGGGATTTTCCGGGATGGCGGTGACCTCGACCCTGCCCTCCTTCAGCGGATGGGTGGCGATCAGTTCCGGATCGGGGTCGTTCATCTTTGTGACCAGACCCTGCAACCAGTCGTTGAGTTCATCCTCGAGCACCTGCCGCCCCTTGCTGGAGCCGATGTTTTCCCGCTGCTGCACCTTGAGGTAATGCGCCAGGTGCGAGATGAGGAAGATGTAGGGCAGGCGCGAGTTGATGCGGCTGTTGGCGGTGGCCGCTACGTCGTTGAACTCGGCCGGCTTCTGCACCGAGTTGGCCGAGAAGAAGCAGGCGTAGTCGCGGTTCTTGTAGTAGCTGAGCGGAATGAAGCCGAGGTTGGCAAACTCCAGCTCGCGTGTTTCAGGAATCAGGATCTCGGTCGGGATCTTGCTTTGCAGACCATGACCGGCGTCATAGACATGGATAGGCAGGTTTTCGACCTTGCCACCGGACTCCGGGCCACGGATGTTCACTGCCCAGCCGTTTTCGCGGAAGCTGCGCGCCATGTTGGCAGCAAAGGCAAAGCTGGCATTGCCCCACAGGTATTTCTCGTGGGTGCTGCCATCGACCTGCTCCTCGTAGTGGAAGTCGCGTACCGGCTGGGTATCGCGCCCGTAGGGCAGACGCAACAGGAAGCGCGGCAGGGTCAGGCCGATGTAGCGTGCATCCTCGGTCTCGCGGAAGGCCTTCCAGCGGATGTATTCCGCGCGCTCCATGTAGCTGGCCAGGTCGTTGATGCGCGCCACATCGTCGATGTCGTCCTTGCCGAAGAAGCGTGCGCCGACACTGCCGAGGAACGGGCAGTGTGCGGCTGCCGCCACCCTGGACACCTCGGTCAGCAGGGCGATGTCCGGAGCGGAGCTGTCGAACTCGTAATTCGAGACGATGGCGGAATAGGGTTCCCCCCCGGGGGTGTCGTATTCACGCTCGTAGACGTGGCGGTAGAGGCCCGACTGGGTGGTATCCGGGGCCTCTTCGAAGTCCTCGGCCAGGTCCTCCTTGGTGATGTCAATCAGGTCGACCTTGACGTCGGCCTTTTCGTCGCACTGCTCGAGCATGAAGGCGAGTCCGCGCCAGGCCGATTCGAGCTGCTGGAAACGCGGGTGATGCAGGATCTCGTCCAGCTGACGGCTGATCATCTCGTCGATGCGGGCGATGAAACCATCCAGCATGGCCTTGTCGATGCGGTCGAAGGACTGCTGGCCCTGCCCCACTGCATCGAGGAATACCCGCAGGGCGGCCGTCATCCGCTTTTCCAGCGGCGTTTCGGCCATGGTGCTCACGCGCGAGAACTGTTCCAGTTCAATACCCTCGTCGAGCGGCTCCACATCCACCAGCCGGCACAGGCGCTGGTAGACGCTGGACTCCTGTTCGGTGGCCGTGGCGGCCGCACTCTGCTGTTGTGCCTTTGCGCTCATGACTGCTCCTTCTCCTTCTGCTCCGCACCGGCCTCGCTGAGGGGTGCAAGCCGTTCCAGTTCTGCCCGCAGGGCTTCGAATTCGCTGCCGTTGCCGAGCACCTGCTCTAGTTCCTTGCGGAACTTCGAGTTGTCGAGCAGATTCGACTTGAGGTCCTTGAGCAGGTTGCGCATGGCCAGCAGGTTGTGGATTTCCGGCACCTGCTCGGCCACACGTTCGGGCCGGAAGTCGTTCATGCTCCGGAAACGCAGATTCACATCGATCTCGCTGCCGTCGTCGCTGGCGGCATTCGGCACGCTCATGCGCACTTCGGGGGCCAGGTCACTGAGCGCCTGGTCAATGGTGTTGCGCGAGATGCGGATACGCTCGCGCTCGGCCAGCCGCCCTTTCGTCTTGCCGTTGGAAAAGTCGCCCATGACCAGGAGCTTCATCGGCAGCTTGAGCTTCTGCTTGCTGCCGCCGGTCTCCACATCCAGGGAGATGTTGATCCGGGCCTTGGGGATCTCGTTCTGGAAACTGTCTGCCATTGTTCCTACCTCACTCGTTGTGGCGCGCCGCACGCGCCGGGTTTGATCGGCCGGGGCTACACGGCCTGTGCCGCGCGCGCCGCATCCAGCCGGCACATGTCGCGCCAGGCATCCTCTGCCCGCCGCTGCCATTCCTCGGCTGCCGCCCCCTTCAGGGCCGCAGCCCGGGCACGGGCCACGCGCAGGCGCAGCCGTGCCAGCTCAAATCCCAGGGCCGGTTGCCAGACCCCGATGTCCAGGGTGCCCGACCCTTCTTCCTCCAGCAGAGCCGCGGCCAGGTCGGCCCGCTCGTGCGCCAGGCTCAGTTCGGCCATCCACAGGCGCAGCTGCAGCCGGGTCGGAGCGTCCGCCGCCGGCGCCCCCTGCAGAACGGCCAGCCCGGCATGCAAACCGGCCTCGCCGGCGCGCGCCTGGGCCTCCTGCCGCAGGGCAGGCAGATCATCATCAGGATGCTCGCCGCCACGACCCCTGTCTTCACCGGACGCCAGGCCTGCAAGCCAGTCGGATGCAACCGCACCGGCAAATGGCGTTTCGTCCTCGAATGAAAGGCTTGTCAGCATGGGCAAGCGTTTCAGGAGTGCCGCGGTTTCCGTTTCTATCAGGGCCGCCAGCTCGCCCTTGCCAAGGGCGCGTGCCGCCTCGAACTCGTGAAACTGCAACTCCAGCCAGAAGTGGCCACCGGGTTCCATGAACAGGGCCTCGCCCTGACTCAGGACATCCTGGTGACGGCCCTGGGCCGCGGCCTCGGCCACTGCCCGGCGCGCTTCGGCCCGTGGTGGCGGCAAGCGCGTCCGACCCTGTTCCGCCGGTGGCGGGACAAGACCGCTCCAGCGCAGACTGCGCCGCAAGCCGAAGGCGCGTGCATGTTCGTTTCGCTCCTCCAGCCAGGCCAGCATCTCGCGGGCATGACGGTTGAAGTCGTTGTCGGTGGCGATCCCGGCCGGGCGCGCTTCCGCGGCCTTCTGGCCACCTTCCGCAGCGGCCGGCACGGGTTGTTCCGCTGCCTCGCCTTCTGCTTCCTCTTCCTTCGCGGGCTCGGCCTGGCGGCAGCGTGCGCCGGCGGCCTCCAGCAGCGGATTCAGCCAGTCGAGGACATCGCCCAGCCACTCGCCCCCGGCAGCGTGAATACGTGCCAGGGCCGCCTCGATGCGCTCCAGCGCCTGTGCATCCGCCTTGCCCAGCGCCCCCTCGATGGCATGACGCGGCTTGTTGCCGGCCAGCCAGCGCAGTGCCGCCGCCCGCAGGCCCGGCTTGCGTGGATGCAGCGCATCCCCATACCGGTCGAGGTTCTCGGCCATCAGGGTCAGGGCCTGGGCCAGACCCTCGGCGCCTTCCTCGATGGCCAGCGGCCAGACCAGCCAGGCCAGCACGCGCAGGTCGCGCGCCTCTTCCCTGAGCAGTTCGATGGCCTGGCTGCGGATGGCCTCCAGTTTGATCTTGTGGCTGCGCTCCACCTCCTGCTTGAGCAGGAAGAAGCGGTCGCCGTGGCGGGGATCCTCGCCACAGCCGCCGTTGTCCAGCGGCTCCAGGCAGGCCAGCAGGGGCGGCGACAAGGGCGCTTCGATGGGCTGTTCCACGACCGCGTTCATGCCAGGCCCTCACCCTGAACCCGCCACAGATTGAGTGCCTCCATCAGGCTCGGCTCATCCCGCATCAGGGATCCGTGCACCGGGCTGTCGCGGTACATCTCCTGACGCGACTCGGCCAGCAGGTCGAGCATCGAACCGTCCTCGCGCTCAGGCTCCACCAGGGCCGCCAGATAGGAAGGCGGCGGGGTATGGAACAACAGACACAGCATGCCGGGATCGCGCTCCTGCGGGTGCGACCAGTAGAGCCAGGCGTTCCAGCCCTGATCGCCCAGATGCGCGACGGCCAGCTGCATCCAGAACTGGATGAAATCGACCGGGTCGGCCACCGCCGGCAGCGGGAAGCGCAGCCCCCAGCGCACCCGACCCATGCCGCGACGGGCAATCCCCTTCAGCGTACTGGCCGTGGCCGCGACGAAGGCGGCACGCGCGGGCGGATCTTCCATCCCGGGCAATCCGGCCCACAGCTCGCCCAGCCTGCGCTGCTCGAAACGGGCCATCACCGTACGGATGGCCCGGTGCCGGTCCTGTTCGCAATCGACATGCGCCAGGCGTTCGCCCAGCACCTGAATACCGTCGCGGCTTTGTACATGACGTAATCCCTGTACCGCCTCGTCGAGTGCGGCGATGAGATCGGAACAGGCCATGGGCGCCAGCCCCTGCATCTCCTGCAGCAGCGGCAGGTGGCGGCTGACCAGCAGCGTGAACGGATAGCTGCGGCCGCTGCGATCACGACTTGGCATCACCACCCCGGCCAGGGTGTGCGAATCCTCGCTGCCCACATGCAGAAAACCCAGGGTGCGCAGGCCGGACAGATGACTGGACCACTGCTCCCCGTGGTTGCGAATCATCAGGGCCACGCCATCCTGAACCCAGTTCTCGAACGCCTTGATCTCGCGCCCGCTCACATTGTGGCGAATGAAATCGGCATGGGTCGGCAACTTGCCGAACCAGGCGATCTCGCGCACCGGCCGCTCGGCTGCGGCGTTCTTTTGCTTGTCACTTCCGAATCCGAACCACATGATTCAATCCCGCATGGCCATCTGTTCCGGCTGGTCGATCCGCCGCGCGACCAGCCGCTGCGGCAATTCCAGCCCACTGAGCAGACCCGGCTGCAACAGGCTGTGGCGTCGGTCGGCCTTGAGGCGGAAGGCCACTTTCACCGGCTGCCCGTTGATGGCCGTGAGCTGCCACTCGCTCAGGTATTCGTTGCCATGCAGCTTGCGCCGCCGGGCCTTCTGCAACAGGTGGAACAGGCCCCACGGCCCCTCCTCGGCCTGCTCCGCGGTGTAATTGCCGCGGCTGGAGACGGCCGCCACCCGCGCGCCCAGGTCGCCAGCGCTGCCCGGCCATTCGAACGACTTCCATTCCTGGGGGCCGTTACGGTAGCGATAGCTCTGCCCATTGCTCTCGATGAGGATCTCGCTCATCCCGGAACTGGGAATGGGATAGGCGGCAAAGCGCAGCTGCGGCATGTCGCCGTTGCGCCGGAACATGGCCGAGGTAATGCGCTGGGCCCGGTTGAGCGCCGCCACCAGCTGCTTGCTGAAGCCCGGCTCCACATCGAGCCAGCGACGCTGGCGCCAGACATGGCGCTGCTTGACCAGATATGCCGACAGATGGTTTTCGACGAAACTCCACAGGGTGCCATCACCCGGGCGGAAGAATTCCGCCACATCCGACAGCGCGGCATCGGCTCCGTTGCGGCTGAAGGGGAAGCGCCCGCGGATGCGGTCGTCATACTCCTCCATGACCATCATCTGCCACTTGCGCTCCACTTCCTGCATGGCGGTATCCAGGATTGCCCGCCACGACTGGCGGATGCCGGACAGGAACAGCGGCTCGACCGCACGGCGGGTCTCCATGCCGGTGCCATTGAGCAGACTGGTGGTGCTGATCCAGCTCTTGTACAGCTCGCTGTCACCGCCGTTGCTGCCGAGCAGGTTGGATGCGTACATCTCCGCATCGCGCAGCGGTTCGCTGGAGGCCCGCAACTGCTCCAGCTCGCCCTGCACCGAGGCCAGCGAAAGCAGGTACTGGTTGATGAGGTCGCTCACCTTGCGCTGTTCGGCAGCGGTGGCGAAACGGCGCAGATCGGCAAACAGCTGCTCGGTTTCCGGGACCTTTTTCAGGCTGGCGAGACTGACCTCGGACCGTTTCCATTCACCGTCCTCGTACTCCCAGGGCACCTCGCGCAGATCGATGTTCTGCAGCACGAAGGCGAACAGGCGTGCAATGGGGCCGTCCTGGCTTGCCAGCAGCTGGATCTTGTCGGCGGCATTGCCGATGCTGTCGAAGGGCCGCACCTGGACATGGGCCAGGAATTCGAACCAGGCCTTGCGATAGTCTGCAAAATAGAGCGCGCGGATCTGGTTTTCCAGTCTGCGCGCCAGGGCCTCGTTGCCACCGGCGCCGGCCTTGGTGTCCGCCTTGTCCGCTGCCCCTGCCTCCTTGTCTGCGTTGTCCCCGAGGGCCAGGTCAATGGCCGCCTGCGTGCCCAGCACCCAGTCGCCCCGGCTGGCCGTCTGCGCGGCCATGCGGATCTCGCGCGAGGCGAACTCTTCCCAGCCCTTGCGGGTATAGAGCACGGGGATACGCGCCTCGGAGGTGAGATAGCTGATGCCGCGCGTGCGCACCAGGTGGCGCAGCTTGGCCGTCTTGAGCAGCAGCTTGCCCTTGTTCCGGATCTGCGCGTACAGCACTTCGGGGTTCGGCGGCGTGCGCAGGTGGTTGCGGGCCTGCTCGACCAGTTCGTCGCTGGCCTTCCAGTGCGCGGTATGCAGCGGGTCATCCGCGGCACGGCGCATGTTGTTCAGGTACAGACGCACCGCTCCGGCCAGCCGCTCGCGCACGCCGGCATCCGGAATCACCGCCACCAGCTCGGGATACCAGCTGGCCAGGAACACCGCCGGATCCGGGTCGCGTTCGAGGAACTGCGGCTGGGAAAGCTGCAGGTAGGCCTTGAGTGTCTGGTAGTAGTCGCTGCGCAGCTCGGCGTATTCGTCCTCGCGCCTGACCTTGTCCCAGCGCAGGGCATACTGTGCCAGCCGCGCCTCCATGGCGCGCGCCACCGGCCCGAGGAAGACCCGTTCCATGGCCCGATTGAGCATCCCTTCCAGGGCCTCGCGCTGGGGCTCCCCGGCATACAGGCCGAGGTCCACGAACCAGCTTCGCTCCTTCTGCAGCGTGTCCAGGCGGTCGTACTGCGCCCAGGCCCGGGCCAGTGCCGCCAGCAGGTCCGGCGTGACTTCGCCGCCGCCGCGCTTCATCTCCTGCGCCAGCTTCTCCGCCGCGGACTCGCCCTGGGAAAGCAAGAGCCCGTTGGCGCTGTAGCTGGTGGTGAAGAACGCCAGCGCACCGATCAGCAGCACGGTGCCGGCTACCGCACTGGCCCCCTTTACCCACAGCGTGAGCCGGTGCAGCTGCTGGTTCATCTGCACGCTGCGCGGTGCCTTGAGCAACACGTCCTGGATAAAGCCCTTGATGAAATAGCTTTTCTTGCGGTCGGGCTCCATCTCGCCCGGCTCCGGCTGTGCATGGCCAAAGGCATTGCGCAGGTTGCCGACGATGCGCGCCAGCGGCAGCCCCTCCTGGGTTCCGCTGGTGCAGTACACACCCTGGAATACCGGCGCCTCCTGGTAGGGATTGTCCTTGACCAGCAGGTTGAGGAACTCGATCAGTCGCTCGCTGGCGGCGCGGAACTGGGCCGGGAACTCGAAGATCTCGTTGCGGATCGCGTGCTTGCGCTGCATGCCCATCTTGCGCAGGCGGAGGTCGCAGAGCCGGGTATAGATGCGCTCCATCCCCTGCTCGATGCGTTCGGACAGGCGGGCCGCATCGCGCTCCCCGTCGAGCCAGATGCCGAGCAGCTGTTCCCGCTCGCGTTCGCTCATGTCGCCGAAGTAGGCCTCGAAGCCCTTGATGAGGTCGCACTTGGTGAACACCAGATAGACCGGAATCAGATAGCCGAGCTCGCGAATCAGCTCGTCGATACGCTCGCGAATGACCTTCACATGCCATTCCAGGCGCTCGTCGTCGGCCAGCAGGATGTCCTCCATGCTCACCGCCACCATGACGCCATTGACCGGGAGCCGGCGACGGTACTTCTTCAGCAGGCCGAGAAAGCCCATCCATTCGTCGCGGTCGTCCTCCTCGGTGGTATAGCGCCCCGCGGTATCGAGAAACACCGCTTCCTCGGCAAACCACCAGTCGCAGTTGCGGGTGCCGCCGAAACCGCGCACCTCGATGTCCTGGGCCTGATTACCGGGGAAGTGCAGGCCGGAATTGCGCAGAAAGGTGCTCTTGCCGGCCGCCGAGGGGCCGATGACGAGATACCATGGCAGGGCGTAGAGGGCTGCGCTGCCCCGGTGCCGCAACCCCAGCCCGGAAGACTTGAGCGAGGCCACGGCCTCCTCCATCTTTTCGCGCAGGGCCTGCAACTCGGCCTCGTCGGCAGCAGAGGCTGCGGCATCCTCTTCCAGCGCCTTTTGCAGGCCGCTGCCGCGGCGCCGGGCCAGCCACCAGGTCACGCCCATGTAGAGGCCCGCCAGCAGCAGCAGGACGCCAATGACTGCCAGCCGCCACATTGGCGACCTGAGCCCCACCAGATGGCCGCCGAACCAGACCAGGCCGATGACCACGACCAGGGCCACGGCCAGGCTGCCCCCGCGACTGAGCAGATAGCGACTCAGCAGTTGCAGCAGGCGACTCATGGCAGGACCTCCTCCTGATGCACCGGCAGCGACGCTGTCAGGGCCGCGATCTGCTCGGCCGAAGTGCCGGCCCGGTGCGCCAGCGCGGCCTGGAAGCCGAGCCAGGCCAGTACTGCCAGCGACAGGGTGACGGTGGGAATGACCCACAGCGGGACCTGCTGGCGGACCTGTTGCAGCATGCCCTCGGCCGGGGCCGCACCGGGTGTGATGCGTGGCTCCAGATTGCGCTGATAGTTGTCGATCTGGGCCTGCAGATCGACCTGCAGGGCCATCAGCTGCTCCAGCCCGCGCAGCCGGTACATGCCCTCGAAACCAAGCTGCAGGCAGACGAAGTACACCTCGAGCACGTCACGCGCCTGTTCCCCGCGCTGGCGCAGTTCGGCGAGGCGCTCGTAGAACTTTTCCCCGGCCAGGTGATCGCCGAAAAAGCTCACCTGCAACGGCTCGGCCATCCATTCCAGCCGCCCCGGCCACTCCGAGGACATTACGGCCTCGTCGATATAGGCCACCACGGCATACTTGGCATCGCGGATGTCCTGGGCACTGATCCGGGCCTCGAAGCCGAGACGCTCCATTTCGTCGCAGGCACGGATCACGCGCTCGCGGAAGTCCTCGCCCAGACTGGCTCCGCGATCACCGCGCTTGAGTTCGGCGGCGAGCGCGAACAGGCCCTGGGTACATTCCAGCAGGGGGTTGACGGTATGTTCCTCGGCCATGGACAGGTTACTCCTTGACATTGAGCAGCTCGATCTCGAGCGCCGAGAATTCGCGGCCCACATGGATGCCAAGTGACTGGTCCTCGACAATCTGCTCCCAGGAAGGGCCGCTGGGCTCGATGCGGAAGTATTCGTAGCCGCTGCGCACCGGCAATGCTGCCGGCGGATTCTGCACATGCATCAGCCGCGCCCCGGGCACGGCCGACATCACCATCAGCTCGATCTGCTGGCGCGAACCGACCTTGACCCGGGTCTCGAAGTCGCGCACCCAGCCCGGCTCCAGGCCGTGCCCCTTGACGGCAAGGTAGAGGGTGTCGGCGAACTGCATCGGGTCGAGGTGCTCCACCGACAGCAAGGCGCTGGATTCGCGCTTCAGCTCCAGCGGCTTGAGTGCCTCCGGTGCCGCGGTGTGCAGCAGGGCGGAAAGCGCCTGCTCCAGGGCGGCGAACACCTCGGCGGGGCGATCGTGATCGTAGGGCGGCAGCTCCTTGACCCCGGCACCGGCATCAAACGGCGCCAGTGCGGCGATGGTGCGGGCCAGCAGCAGATACAGCTCTTCCGGATGCATGCTGCCGTGCAGCCGGGCATGGCGCAGGGCCGGCAGCGCGGAGCCCAGGGCCTGGATGAGCAGGAAGCTGGTCAGCTCCCCCGGGCCGAAGCGCAGCGTGCCCGAGGCCAGCTGCTCGCGGGCACGGTCCAGGCTGCGCAGGCGGGCCGTCACCATGTCGATGAGGCGGTCGAGCAGGGCCAGCATGGCAGGCGACGCACGCAGCCGCAGAAGCGGCGGCATGAAGGCCTCGTCCAGCGCATAACCACCATCGGCCTGGCGCATCAGACGGGCCAACGGCAGCACGCTGAACTGCTCCGAAATGCTGCCCTCGGGCAGCAGCATCAGCCGCGGCCGGCCGAATACCAGCTCCTGTTCGCGCGCCGGGTCATTCTCGTCGCGCACGGGGCGGAACTCGGCCTCCCAGGCGTGCAGCACGCCACTGGCCGGATAACCGGGCAGCCCCTGCACCGCGTTGTTGGCGGGAATGGCCAGACGCACCTCGACCGCGGGTTGATCCAGCTCGTCCAGTGCCAGTGACAGGGTACCGTCGCGGGCAGCATCGTGGCTTACCAGACGCCCGTCGGGGAACACCGCGTCACAGCGTGCAACCCGCAGCTGACCACCCTCGAGCGCCAGCTCGTCGAGTTCGAGGTCGATGAAGCCGCGCGCGAACGGGCGCACGCTGCGCAACCGGAAATGCCCGGCCTCGTGCTGCAGTGCATCCCATGCCTGGAAGTGCTGCTGGCTCAGCAGCTGACCTTCGGCCCAGACCAGTCGTTGCATGTCTTCCTCCCTGAAGTCGGGTGCGCGGGCTCAGCCCTCGTAGATCTCGATCCGGTTGCCCTGCAGACGCACGTCGATACTGGAGGACAGCTTGCGTCCCACCCAGCTGGTGGAGAGCTTTTTCCAGTCCTTCCAGTTGCGGTCGATGGGCGAGCGGAACACGGCCATCACGCCGACCCAGGCGGCACGCGGATGGCGCTTGATGGTCAGCGTCTTCTGCGAGGCCGGATCGATGACGATTTCCTGGTGCACCAGCAGCTGGTCGCCGAGCACGCCAATGTCGTTGCGCCACAGGTCCTTGAACGAGGCCTGTTCGAAGGCGGTGATGTCGGACAGCTGATAGACGCGCACGACCACCGGCAGGGGATGGTTCTCCCGGTCCATGTTGATATTGGCCGAGGAAGACAGGTCCATCTTCAGCTGGGGGCCGCTGCAGGCGGCCAGCAGGGTGACCGTGGCAGCCAGCAGCAGGCTGCCCAGGCGACGGTGCAGGATGAACGGCTTCATGACTTGGTGACTCCTTCCCTTTCTCTGGCTCGTACATAGGCGGGGACGAAGGCGCCGGCCACCAGCCGCTCGTAGCGCAGCAGGTCGTTCTCGCGCAGCTCGTCCCAGTGATCGCGATAGCCCTGCCACGCACGCAAGGTGCCCAGCACGGGCAGCACCCGGCCGGATTCGAAGCGGGCCGGAGCAAGGGCCTCCATGGCCTGCCCCGAAAGGGCCTCGAGTGCCGTCATCAGTGCCAGCTGGTGGCCACTCAGGTCGGCGAACAGATCGCTCAGGCGGGCCGCCGCGTCGCCCTGCCCGCGCAGCAGGCGGCGCAGGGCCGCGCGCGGCTGCGCCTCCTCGAACAGGACATGACTGCGGGGAAACACCCGGGCCGGGGCCAGCCCCAGCTCGTCGGCAAACTGGCGCTGTCCCTCGACCAGGGCGACCAGCCCCTCGAGGACAGTCGCGCCCACCGATGGCCGACGCGAGGTGCCCCCGGAGCGTGGCAGGGGGGGTGAGGATGTTGCAGGTTCCGGCAGTGACCTGTCCCTGGGTTGTGACTCCATCATGACGGCTTTCGTCCGTGTGCGTTGTCGGTTTCCTTGGCCGGCCGGGGCCGGATTGCGGGCGATGATACCGATGCCCGCCATTCAACGCAACCCTTTGATTATATTATCGAAATTAATAAATCTATTGAATAATGGACTATGCGGATGCGGCGATTGTCGGCTCAGTAGCGATACAGCAGCGCCAGCGAGAAGGCGGTTCCCGAGTATTCCGGACCGTCCTCACGCGGGCGGGTGCGATAGCCGCGGGCCAGCAGGTCGAGGGAGAGCCGGCGGCTGAAGGCATGATTGAAACCCAGGTCGACGATGCCTGTGTCGGCATCGATGCGATAGGCCCACCAGCCGGGCAGGAAGGCGTCGTCGGCGACCCATGCGGTGTAGCGAATCCGGCTTCCGTAACCGCCCCCGTAGGTGGACGGATCCAGGCTGGAGACGGCCTCGCCCAGGCGGGCGGAGAGGTCGAGATAGAGCTGACCGGAAGGATACAGGCGATAATTGAGGTAGCCCTCGAGCAGGGTATTGTCTAGGCTGAAGGTCTCCTCCTCGGCCTTTCGCGACTCGTAGCCCAGCGCGAGCCGCCCCTGCAGGCGGGTGGTCAGACGCTTGTCTGCCTGCAGCCGGATACGGGTCACGCCGGCATCCCGCAGGCTGCTGCGCCAGTCCTCCATGGCATAGCCCAATTCCAGGGCATAGCGGGTGGCGGTATAGCCGTGTCCGGGACGAAAGCGCAGGCTGGCCTCGGCCAGGATGCGGCTGCGGTCGAGCTTGTCATAGGTATCATGCCGGTTGGCATCGACGTGCAGTCGCACGCGCAGCCCGCTGCGTTCACCCAGCGTGAGGAATCCGCCTGCCTCCGCGCCGATGCCGAAGGCACTGTCGTCCAGGGTCTGGCCGGCAGGGCCCCGGTTGATGTTGTCGTCGCTCAGATAGTCTGCATTCAGCCCCAGCCACCAGGGCCGCCCGGCCTGGACCGCGGGTGCCATCAGCAGCACCATCAGCAGGGCGCCTGCCCCTCGGATCATTCTGTTCATGGCCGGCCCCCCTGCGTTTTCGTCTATATATAGTTAAAAAAACGGGGAGGCGCCCATGACCAGACACGAGCTGCGGCGACGCGCGGTCCTGATCCGCGCACTGATGGCGGGCGCATTCCTGCTGGCGCGCCCCCTGGTCCCGGCCCATGCCATGGGCCGCATCCCGCGCCGGCTGCCTCCCGGGCGTTCCATCTTCGAACTCAAGGGTGAAGTCCTTGTGAACGGCCAGCCGGCCACCCTGGACACCCTCATCCGGCCCGGCGACCGGATTCGAACCGGGCGCAACAGTCATCTCATCTTCGTGGTCGGCCAGGATGCCTTCATCCTGCGCGACAACAGCCGGCTGCAGCTGCAGGGCGTGGGCGACAGCCTGATCCAGGGGCTGCGCCTGGTCGCCGGCAAGCTGCTCTCGGTCATGGGCCGACGCGAGGGCAAGGACACGCTCTCCATCCATACCACCACGGCCTACATCGGTATCCGGGGCACCGGCATCTATGTGGAGGCCGAACCCGAGCTTTCCTATGTCTGTACCTGCTACGGTCACACCGAGCTGGTCTCGGCCAGCCGGCCCGGGGTACACCAGGCGATACGTTCCCGCCACCACGATGCGCCGCGCTATATCCTCGCGCCGGGCGTCGATGACGATGCGCGGCTGATCCAGCCGGCCCCGTTCAAGAACCACACCGACGAGGAGCTGATGCTGATCGAGGCCCTGGTCGGCCGCGAGCCCCCGTTCGACATGACCGGCAGCGGCTATTCCGCACCGCGACGGGACTACTGACCCCCTCCCCATTGTCAAACGCCCGCGTGGCGGTCAAGATGTGCGGCTTTCAGCAGCCGCGCACGAGTCCGCCATGAGCCAGCCTCCCAGTCAGCCCCTGAATGAAGTCGAAGTCTGCGGTGCCCGCATCACCCTGCTGGGCACCGCTCATGTCTCGCGCGAGAGCGCCGAGGAGGTCGAGCGTCTGCTCGAGGATGGGGGCTACGATGCGGTGGCCATCGAGCTCTGCCCCAGCCGGCACCATGCCCTGCTCGACCCGGACAGCCTGTCGCGGATGGATCTCATGCAGGTGATTCGCGAGGGCAAGGTGCCGATGGTGACCATGAACCTTGCCCTCGGCGCGTTCCAGCAGCGCCTGGCAGACCAGTTCGGCATTCGCCCCGGCGAGGAGATGCGCCGCGCCATCGAAATCGGCCAGCGTCATCATTTGCCGGTGCTGCTCATTGACCGCGAGATCGGCGTCACCCTGAAACGGGTGGTGGCCAACCTGCCGTGGTGGAAACGGCTGTTCATGTTCTCGGGTCTGCTCGCCAGCGTGGTGGTCCATGAGGATGTCAGCGAGGAGGAGATCGAGCGGCTCAAGGAGGGCGATGTGCTGGAGAGTACCTTTGCGCAGTTCGCCGAGCACGAACCGCGCCTGCACGAGCCCCTGATTGCCGAGCGCGACCGCTACATGGCCGCCCGCCTGATGCAGGAAGCCCGCCAGCACCCGGGCGAGCGCATCCTGGCCGTGGTCGGCGCGGGCCACCTGGCCGGCATCACCCGGGCCCTGGAAGCCCACCGCCACGACTGCGACGATGCTCAATACGATCCTGCGCGGGAACTGGAGGCGCTGGAGCAGGTGCCCGACCGGCGCAGCCTCTGGCGCCTGTTTCCCTGGCTGGTGGTGGGCCTTGTGCTGCTTGGATTCTGGCTCGGATTCCAGCGCAGCCCGGAACTGGGCTGGCGCCTGGTGGCCGACTGGGTCCTGATCAACGGCACCCTGTCCGCGCTCGGCGCCCTGCTCGCGGCCGCCCATCCTCTGACCGTGCTCACCGCCTTCCTGGCCGCTCCGATCACCTCGCTCAATCCGACCATCGGCGCCGGCATGGTCGCGGCCGCGGTCGAGCTGTGGCTGAGAAAGCCCACGGTGGGGGATTTTGCCCGCCTGCGCCAGGACACCACCCGCTTGTCCGGCTGGTGGCGCAACCGCGTTTCGCGCCTGTTTCTGGTCTTCATTCTGAGTTCGCTGGGCTCGGCCATCGGTACCTATGTGGCAGGCTTTCGCATCTTCGACCGCCTGACCGGCTGAAGGAGCCCCGGGCTCAGGTCGGCCGCACGCGGAAGTCGAACACGCCCCAGATGAAGCCCAGCAGGGCAAACAACAGCGCGAACATGTCGCGGCGGGTGAAACGGAAGCTTTCGAGGTGGGCGATTTCCATGCCGGCAACGCCCACCCGCGGCAGAATGAAGCTGCGCACCCATCCGTGCCGTCCCTGATCCAGCAGCACCTCGTACCAGACCACGCCATCGACCTCCTTCTGATCGGTCAGCACCAGCAGGTCGCGGTGACGCGCGCGTCCCACCTCGAGTGCCTCGGGATTCGGGGCGGCACGGATGGCAGCCCGCGGCGCGCGAATCTCGATGAACTGGTGGCGCGATTCGTAGAGGACATTGCTGAGCTGGGTGAGTGCCGACTCCGGGAACATGCCCGAGGGAATGTAGAACACCAGAAAGAAGAAAGTGGCGCCGAACAGCCCCTTGGCCAGCCGCATCAGGGCATGGGGGATGTGCCGCAGCCGCAGCAGCAGCAGGGACGAGCCGAGCAGGACCAGCGCCACTCCGGCCCAGGGCAGCCAG
>RFHG01000094.1 GCA_003696465.1 Gammaproteobacteria bacterium
AGCACCGTGTCCCCGGGCTGCACATGGCGGGAAGGGTCACCGCAACCATAGTCTCGCTCGCGGATTTCATCGGGCAGGATTTCGAGCAGGTCAGGATCGTAATCGACAGGGCAACACAAGGCCTCCTCGCGCCTTTCTGCCGCCATCGAATAGCGCTTGTGTACGGCCTCTCTCACATCCATAACACATGACCTCCCAATTCATTCATCTGTTGTCAGCGCTCCACCACAACTGCTCCCCTGCCCCGCGGTGCAGCCCCAGCAGTGCCCGGCCACGACAATGGGCTTGCCCTGCAGGGTGGCTGCGTCGGCCAGCTCCCGAATATGGGTTCGGGAGCTGTTGCCCAGCTTCAGGGGCAGCCCAAGCATCTGGTTGAAATCGCAGTCGTACAGATATCCCTGCCAGTCCACGCTGAGCAGGCTGCGGCACATCACGGTGTCGAGATTCTCGTCGCGATGGGCTGACTGCAGCAGTTTCAGATAGTCGTCGAATTCGCCACGCGAAAGCAGCGTGCTGCCGAAACGGGCAATGGGCATGTTGGCCAGGGTAAGCAGCCGGTCGAAGACGATGCCATGCATCTCTCCAAGACGCTTGCGGTAATCCTGCTCCAGTTGGCACTGTGGCGGGGGAAGAAAAGGCCCACCCGGGTTGTACACGAGATCGAGCCGCAATACCCCACCCTGCCCGTAGCCCAGTGCATTGAGCCTGCGCAGGCCATCGATGGAACGCTCGTAGACACCCCGGCCACGCTGGGCATCGACATTCTCCTCCAGGTAGCAGGGCATGGATGCCACCACCTCGACCTCGTGCTCGGCCAGGAACTCCGCCAGATCTTCAAAACCGGGCTCTGTGAGAATGGTGAGATTGCAGCGGTCCATCACCTTCAGCCCCAGTGCGCGGGCCTCGTGCACGAGGTGACGGAAATGCGGGTTCATTTCCGGCGCACCGCCGGTGATGTCGAGCGTGGCCACCGGATTGCGACGGAGGAAATCCAGCACCGCCTCGACCATTTCGGCCGTCATCTGTTCGCTGCGCCGTGGCCCTGCGTTGACATGACAATGCAGGCACTGCTGATTGCAGCGATAGCCCAGATTGACCTGGAGGATCTCGAGCCGGCGACGTTTAAGCGGCGGGAAGTCATGCTCCAGCAGGCGGGGTCGGGTATCCAGCATGATCAGATTGCTCCTCAGCGCTCGACGGGATAGCCGGCGGCATTCCAGGCCGTCATGCCGCCGCGTACGACATGCAGATCGGCAAATCCGTTGCGGGCGAGCAGCTGCGCTGCCCGGGAGGAACGCCGGTCTGTTCTGCAGATGAGTGCCACCGGCCTTTCCACCCACTCGGCCAGTTCATCCAGCGCCTGCGCCAGCCGATCGAGCGGGATGTTGCGCGCGCCGGGTATATGCCCCATCTCGCCCGAGAACTCCTCGGGGCTGCGTACATCGAGCAGCAGGAGGTTCTCGCCATGGTCGATGCGGGCCTTGAGCGCTTCCACAGTGAGCATGGTCCCCTGGCGCAGGCGCGCAACCAGCCGTGGCAGGAATGCCACCACGGCCAGCAGGGCCAGCCCGAGCAGGGCCTTCTGTACCAGCCCTTCACCTCCGGTCAGGGCTTCACGCCCCACATAGCCCATCCAGGTATAGACCAGCGCACCCGGGGCCATGAACAGGAACGAGCTCCAGGCATAGGTCCATAGCGGAATGCGGGTAACACCCAGAGCATAGTTCAGAAGGTTGAAGGGAAACAGCGGCACCAGACGCACGAAGGCGACAAACCGCCAGCCCTCCTGCTCCACCCCCTCCTTGAGCTGCTTCAGCCGCCCGCCCAGGCGTCGTTCCACCCAGTCGGAGGCAAGATAACGGGCCACCAGGAATGAGAGCACCGCACCCAGCGTGGCGCCGGTCAGGTTGATGAGCGTGCCCCAGAGCGGGCCGAACAGGGCCCCGCCTGCCAGGGTGAGCACCGAGCCGGGAAAGAACAGAACGGTGCCGACGGCATACAGCAGCACGAACACGACGGGCCCAGCCCAGCCCAGCCCTTCGATGAAGGCCTGAACCTGTTGCGGATCCCAGTGTTCGCGGTTGAGCAGCATCCAGCCAATGGCCGCCAAAAGCATCAGGGCCAGAGCAGGACGCATCAGGCGACTCATGATGCATCCTCCTCGTTCCAGCGGCGGCGGTTGATGGCATAGCCGGTAATGCGGCCGATGAACGGCAGGGCCAGCAGTCCCGGCAGCCAGATGGCCAGACGCGGGTCACGGCTGTAATGGTGTATGCCGATGGTCATGCCCTCGTGGCCCGCCCGGGGCTGGTCACGATAGGTGCCGAACACGCGATCCCACAGCGAGAGATTGAAGCCGAAATTGCTGTTGGCCTCGTCATCCTCAACCGAGTGATGCACCCGGTGCATGTCCGGCGTGACGATGAACCAGCGCAGTACACGATCAACAGCACGCGGGATGCGGATATTGCCATGATTGAACATGGCCAGTGCATTGAGCAGCACCTCGAAGATCACCACCGCCACCACGGGCGGACCCAGCAGCACGATGAGCGCGAACTTGATGCCCATCGAAAGGATGATCTCCAGTGGATGGAAGCGGGCGCCGGTGGTGACATCGTAGTCGGGATCGGCATGGTGCACGCGGTGAATACGCCACAGGAGGGGCACCGCATGGACCATGACATGTTGCAGCCAGATGGCGAAATCCATGATGACAACGGCTGCAGCCACGGCCAGCCATGAAGGGAGCTGGATGTTGTTGAACAGTCCCCAGCCCCGCTCTTCGGCCAGGGCCGCCACACCAACCGCCGCAAGCGGAAACAACAGCCTCAGCAGAAAGCTGTTGAGAAACACCAGGGCCAGATTGTTGGCCCAGCGCAGGGCCCGCGAGGCAACGCGCATGCGCCTGGGGGCCAGCTGCTCCCACAGGGCGATCACGGCAAAACTGCCAAAAAAGAACCCCAGGCGAATCGGGATCTCGTTCTGCAGTATGTACTGTTCCAGCCCCATGGCGACACCTGTTCAACCAGATAGTTGAATAGAGTTTACGGTATAATGGGACCATGTCAAGCATCAAGCAACGCCTCTATCAGCAGTTCGCCCTGGTCGGCAAGGCCATGTGCCATGCCAACCGGCTGGAACTGCTGGAATATCTGGCCCAGGGCGAGCACAGCGTGGAGTCGCTGGCACGCAAGAGTGGCATGAGCATCGCCAACACCTCCAAGCACCTGCAGACCCTGCGCCAGGCGGGCCTGGTCCAGGCCCGGAAGGACGGCCTGCATGTGTTCTATTCACTGAGCGGGGAGGATGTACTGGAGCTGTTCTTTGCCCTGCGCGCCGTGGGTGAACGGCATCTGGAGGAGGCGCAGAAGCTGATCGACACCTATCTGGAATCCCGCGACCACCTCGAGCCCCTTCCCCGCGAGGAACTGCTTGCCCGCGCACGGGAAGGCCTGGTGACGGTGATCGATGTCCGCCCGCCGGATGAGTATGCTGCCGGCCATGTTCCGGGCGCCATCAATGTACCGCTGCAGGAACTCGAGCAGCGGCTGGAGGAGCTGCCGAAGGACCGGGAGGTGGTCGCCTATTGCCGTGGTCCACACTGCGTGCTGGCCTTTGACGCGGTGGAGCGGCTGCGCAGGCACGGCTTCAGTGCCCGCCGGCTGCAGGACGGCTTTCCCGAGTGGCGCAAAGAGGGCCTCGCGGTCGAATGAATCCACCTTCCAGCCTCCGCCCATGGCCGCTGATCGGCCGGTTGCTGCTGTCTGTGCTCCTGTTCATGCAGACAGCACACGCCGACGCGCCCCCTGCCGCCGCATCTTCCGGGGCCAAGGACGGCGCAGCACTGGAGGCGGCCGCCGACACGGCACGCCAGCGCGCCGCCTGGGCGCGCTTCGCCCCCCCGCATGACGACCGGCACGACTGGCTGCAACTCAAGTCCGGCGAATGGCTCAAGGGCGAGCTGCGCTCCATGTACAACTACCAGGTCGAGTTCGACAGCGACAAGCTGAAGCTGCTGAAGCTCAAGTGGAAGGATGTTTCCCGTCTGCGTACCGCCTGGCACCACAGTGTGGGCATCCAGGCCGACGACGACCAGCGCACCCGCGCCCTGGTCGGACGCCTCGAGCTCGAGGGTGACACGCTGAGCATCATCAACAGCACCGGGGTGCAGCGTTTTCCACGGGAACGGGTCGTCTCCATCGGGGCCAGTACCGATCGCGCCCTCCGTTACTGGCGTGGCAAGTTCAGTCTGGGCGCCAATCTGCGTTCGGGCAACTCCGATGTCATCGATGGCAACATCAAGGCCAACGTGCGTCGGCTTACGGCGGCCTCGCGATTCAACGCCGATTATCTGGGCAACTTCAGCCGGACGGACGGTACCACGACCACCAACAATCATCGCCTGAACGGTCATTTCGACCGCTTCCTCAGCCGCAATTTCTTCTGGCGCATGCTCTATGGCGAATACTTCCGGGACCGGCTCAGCAACATCGAACGCCAGCTCACGCTGGGTACCTCGTACGGTTACGACATCATCCGCACGCCCGATACCGAATGGGAGGTCTCGGGAGGCCTGGGGGCCACGGAGAAGCGCTTCGTCTCCGTCGGGCCGGGAGAACAGTCCCGCGAGGTCTCGCCCTCGCTCAGGCTGGGCACCTATTACGATGACGAACTGACATCCACGCTCGATCTGACGGTGGACTTCGCTGCCCAGTTCCTCAAACCCGATGCCGGGCGCTATACCCACCACCTGGTCACCACCCTGTCTTCCGACCTGATCGACAATCTGGACCTGGATATCTCGCTGGTCTGGGACCGTGTGCAGGAGCCGCGCCCGGCCGCCGACGGCACGCTGCCCAAACAGGACGACTATCAGCTCATCGTCGGCGTCAGCTACGAATTCTGAGCCCCTCGTTCGGGCCGCGGGCCTGTCTCAGGGTACAACTGCCCCTGGCGTCCTGCACGAGCAGGTGCGCAGCCTGCCTGACCCTGCCCGAATCGTTCCCGGCCAGCACATGGGCAAAGGGGCCCTGTCGCCAGTAGGCCACATGCAGGGCACCTTCCCTGCCCAGGGCAATATGCTCGTCGATGCCCTTCCAGCCCGGCCCAAGCCGTCGCATGTAGAGCGTATAGCGCTCTCCACGGGCATCGCGATAGAGAAACTGCACGGCCATGCGATCCGTCGACGGCAACAGGCGCCCGCCCATGAACTCCAGCCCGGCCCCGCTCAGATCCGGCGGCACGATGTCGGCATGCATGCGGTCCGAGATCCAGGCCGCCAGCCGGCTGCACTCGGACGCCGGCATCTCGACCGGACGCTGGCGATCCGTTGCATAGATGCCGTGGGCAAAGGCGGCGGGCTGCAGCAGGGCCGTCTCCAGCACATTGCCGGCGGGAGACACAAGCTGGCCGTGCACACCCCAGCCGAGCAGGAAACCGGCCACCGGCAGCAGAAACATGGCCACCCGGCGTACCCATCGGCCATGCCGGGGTTCGGAGGACTCCAGCAGCCATTCCCAGTGCTCGGGTACCGGCTCGTCGGCCACCTCGGAAAAGTGCTCGCGCAGCCGCGCATCGGCACGCTGCATGCGACGCACCGCTGCGGCCTCTTCCGGATGGGCCGCCAGCCATTCCTCGACCCGACGCCTGGAGTCCTCGTCCAGGCGCCCATCGATCCAGGCCTGCAACTCGGCCTCGCCAGGCCTGCCTTCATTCGCGTTCATGTACCACCTCCAGCCGGGGCTGACCTTCCTCCAGCAATTGCGCCAGACGCTGGCGCGCACGGTGCAGCCTGGACATCACCGTACCCACCGGAATGCCCAGAACCCGGGCCACCTCCGTATAGGAAAGCCCTTCCAGACTGACCAGCAGCAACACCTCGCGCCACGAAGGCGGCAGGTATTGCAGGGCCTGCTCGACATCACGCACCCGGCAGTCGCTATCGGCCTGGCCAGCTGCCGCACGCTCCGGCAGGCTGTCGACTGCCACCAGAGGACTGCGACAACGGCGCCGATAATCGCTTACGAACAGGTTGTGCATGAGGGTAAAGAGCCAGGCTCGTAAATCGCTGCCGGGCCGCCAGCGCTGTTCACGCGCCAGGGCCCGCAGCAGGGTCTCCTGAACCAGGTCGTCGGCCAGCTCACGATCCAGCAGCAGCCCGCGCGCATAGCGACGCAAGTGCGGAATCCACTGTACGATCTGGCGACGCAGGCTCATGACTCAGGGCAACAGCGCCGGGCGGGTGAAGACCCAGTCCTGCCCCTTGACCGGGGTGTGGCAGGCAATGCATTCCTGCTGGAAGCCGGCATTCTTGCCATAGGGCTTCTGCTCGCGCCCGAGCCAGCGCGCCCAGCCCCAGCCGGTTCCGTTGTCGGCAAAGCGCTTGCTGTCCTTGAACATGAATTCGGCATGAACGAAGCCGTCGGGATCAGGGGCAATGGCCGTTTTCCAGTGGTCCTCGGGCTTTTCCTTCCAGACCATCTTGCCGAGGATGGTCCCGTCGGGCCAGGGATTGGTCTGGCCCTTGCGGGCTGCCTCGATCGCGATGTCGTTGCCCAGTATCATGCGCAGGGTGTGATTGTCGATACGATGGGATACCGAAATCACACGCCAGTCCTTGTAGCCTTCCGGCAGTTTGAGCCCATTGGGTGTGGGGGCTACCTCGCCGGCCTGAGCAGTGAATGCGAACAGGGTGCCCAGCAGGGGCAGCAAAGCAATCTTCTTGTACATTGGGTCTCTCCTGATGCGGTTGTGGGAACTTGCATCAGGATCAACGCCCGGGATGGCCCCTTATTCCCGCGGTTTCGAAAAAAGATTCATGTCCGGCCGCAGCGCGAGCGCTTGCTCCGTTTGCACCCGGTACATCCTCCGCGGTACCCGCACGCCTAGCCGAAGAGTTTCTGCCACCAGCGGCGGCGGCTGCCGGTCTGGGGCAGTGCATCGGGCAGATCGATGGGCTTCATCTTCGACATCACCCATCCGGGCAGCGGGGGATTCTCGCTGTACCCGCAGACCACACCCAGATTGTTGGGATCGAAGATCTTGATGAAACCCGGGTGCTCCGGATCGTCGGCATAGACAATGCCGCAGTACTTCTCCTCGTGTTCCCGGTGCAACAGCTCGTCGACCTCGCCGATGAAGCGTTGTACCTGCTCTGCCGTGGCCGGTGCCTCCGGGGGTGGCGCACCCACCGCGTAGATATACCAGCCGCCATCGGCATCATCGCGCACGCGGGCCCACAGGTCGTCGAGCTGATCCCAGCGCAGGATACCGACAAAACGGCCACGAAAGGTCTTCAGGTAGTCATTTTCCGCATTCATAGGGGTGCTCCCGGCTGGCAATGCGCTGGATTTCCTCTCGGAGGCAGCGAACCTCGTAATCCAGGTAGGTACGATCATGATAGGCATGAGCCAGGGTCGTGATACCCTGGACCCTGGAAATCAGCAGCTTGGCCAGCACATCGCTCTGCTCGCCATGCCCGAGGGCCTCCAGCTGCTCGCGCAGCCAGTCAATGATGACATCGAACAGTTGGCGCGCCCGTGCCTGCAGCCGCTCGTCGGCCTTGCCCAGCTCCGAAATGAGGGTGCCAATGGGGCAACCCCAGGCCACGATTTCGTCGGCCGAATACTCGATCATGTCTGCCAGGCAGGCCAGGCGACGGGCCGGATCCTCGTAGGTCTGCGTCCATTCATTGACCATGGCCTTCAGCCCCTGGAGCCGGTGCTGGAGCACCTCTTCAAGCAGCTGGTTCTTGGTTTTGAAATAGTAGTAGAAATTGCCGCGCGGGAAGTTGGCCGCCTCGGCGATGTCGCTGAACGAGGTACGTCCATAGCCCTTGTGGTAGAAGAGCTCGTTGGCGGCCTCGACGATCCGCTGCCTGTTGTCCTTTCCCCGCCTGCCCGGTTGTTTGCTCATCTATGCGCAAATCCAAAGTCACCCTGCCATTGGCCCTCATGATAATCGATATAGAGCCAGCGGGGACAGAGCGTGCGCCCCTCGGCAAGCGGGAGGTCATCGAGCGGCTGTCCTCTGGCATAGGTGTCGGCATCGCAATGCCGGGCAACAACCGGGCGAAAGCTCAGTTCGATACCCGCATCAAGCATAGCGCGATACCGCCCTGGAGCCGGGATCTGTTCGTCTGCCAGCAGTCTCTTGCGTACCAGACAGCTGAACAGAAGCTCCATCTGCAGGGCCGGCCGATCACCCGCCTCGAGCCTGGAGAGGGCCGACCGTGACAGACCGACCGCAAGTCTGCCCGGCCCGAAGGGTACGACCTCGGTGCGGACCGGTTGGTGTCGATCCAGGGCTGGCACACTCATATGAACAAACAGATGTCGGAATCGCCGGCAAACTCGAAGAAGGTGGCCGCCCCGCCATATTCAATGCCATCGATGAAATCGGAAGGACTCATGTCGAACAGGTCCACGGTCATCTGGCAGGCGATGAACTTGACATCTGCCTCGAGGCAGAGCTCGCGCAGGTCTTCCAGGCTGGCCACACCCTTGCTGGCCATCTTCTTCTTCATCATGGTGGTCATCATGGCCTCCATGCCCGGCAGGGCCAGTGCCAGGTTGGGGAACCAGACGTCCATGCCCATCGGCATCGGCATGCCGGGGTTGCCCAGCGGGCTCACTTTCAGACCAAGGCGCTTCTTGAGCAGCTGCAGACCATAGAAGGTGAAGAAGATCTGGGTGTCGTAGCCCAGTGCCGCAGCCGTGGATGAGAGGATGAAGGGCGGATAGGCCCAGTCGAGGGTGCCCTTGGTAGCAATGATGGCAAGCTTCTTGGTTTCGGACATGGCGCGACTCCTGTTATAAGACAGATGTATGACTTTTAGCACCTGCGCCGACCGAAAGCCAATAGATTTTTTTTATATACATATCAGCAAAACATGATCCATATCAATGCCGTGCGGATCGGGCAGTGCCAAAATAGGTTTTTTGGCATCATCAACCATCAAACGAGGACTGCACATGAGCACCCAGTCGATCTCCGACATCCTTGAACCCCGCCCGATGAAGAAAGGCAAGGACAGGGAGGAGGCCCGGCTCTCCAAGAAGACCCGCAAGCTCCTGTCGAAGAAACTCACGCGCAAGGACATCTTCAAGAACGGCAGCTACCCCTACTCCGAGAAGATGAAGCGCAAGGAGTACGAAAAGCTCAAGCGCGACCTTCAGATCGAGTTGCTGAAGATGCAGAACTGGGTCAAGGAGACCGGAGAACGCATTGTCATCCTGTTCGAGGGGCGCGATGCGGCCGGCAAGGGCGGCACCATCAAGCGCATCATGGAGCACCTGAATCCTCGCGGCGCCCGCGTGGTCGCACTCGAGAAACCCAGCGACAGGGAAAAGGGGCAGTGGTACTTTCAGCGCTACATCGAGCAGCTGCCCACTGCGGGAGAAATCGTGCTGTTCGACCGATCCTGGTACAACCGGGCCGGCGTGGAACGGGTGATGGGCTTCTGCACCCCCTCCGAATACCTGGAATTCATGCGCCAGACCCCGGAACTGGAACGCATGCTGGTGCGCTCCGGCATCCGCCTGTTCAAGCTCTGGTTCTCGGTCAGTCGTCAGGAACAGCTGCGCCGCTTCCAGGCCCGCAAGACCGACCCCCTCAAGCAGTGGAAGCTCTCCCCCATCGACATGGCTTCACTGGACAAGTGGGAGGACTATACCGCGGCAAAGGAGGCCATGTTCTTTCACACCGACACGGCCGACTGCCCGTGGATCGTGATCAAGTCGGATGACAAGAAACGCGCGCGGATCAATGCCATGCGCTACCTCCTGCACAATCTGCCCTACCCCGAAAAGGACACGCGCGTGGCCGTGGCACCCGACCCGCTGATCGTCGGACCGGCCTCGATCATCCACGAAGAAGACGAATCCACGCTTTGAGGAGCAGACCATGACCCATCGACAACAGGCCCATGCACAGCATGTGGTGGCCGGCTTTCGCGCCCTGGTGGAACAGGCCGGCGCCAGCGGAGTGACCGAGGAACACTGGAAGGAACTCGCCCTGCTGGTCGAGGGGGCCATCGACGCCGCCCTGCTGGAGAAGCTGGAGCCCATAGCCGACCGCATGGAGGCACTGGCGACCGAGGTGCGCAGGGAAGCGGAACGAGTGAATCGCACCGCCTGATCCTGCCGCCAGCACCAGAACAAAGGGCCCGCCAAATGGCGGGCCCTTGTGCGTGATACGCAGGAAAATCCGGCTCAGGCGGTACGCGTTTCGCGCAGGTCCGGCCAGTAAGCGGCAAGGGCCCGATACCCCCCGAACAATACGGCCGTCCAGAACAGATCACCCAGCAGGCTGTTGCGGAAGAAGGGCAAGCCAGCCGTGTACGCCGCAAACAGGCCCTGCACGGTATGGGGATACAGCGTGCCGGTGAGCCAGACACCGAAGTTGGTCAACAGGAAAAACAGGACCGACGCCAGCAGTGCCGCGCCCATGGCCGGAAGTGGCCGGGCCCGACCGCGCAGCGTGGTACCGATCAGCACGGTCAGCGCCACGCCCAGGTAAACGAACAGCAGGGTCTGATGCAGCCCCAGCACCAGGTCGGACATCAGCATGGCCAGCAGGGGCACGACAAGTGCCAGTTTCCGGTCTGCGAAATGGGCGCCGGCAAACAGCGCCATGGCCGCCACCGGGGTCACATTCGGCGGATGCGGAAGAATACGCATCAGGGCGGCCGCCAGCACGATCATTACCAGCGTCATCAGTCTCGGATTCATCGACGCATCTCCTCGTCAGTACTTCCACTCATTCTAGCATGGCCCGTTCAGGTTCCATTCAGCCTCGCCACCGTATGCTGCGGCCGTACCCACAGAAGACGGAGGCGAACGCCATGAATCACATCCGCATCCTGAGCACCCTGGCCCTGCTGGCACTGACCGCCAGCGCAATGCCGGCAGGTGCACATGAACATGAACGCGAACACAGAACACATCATGCAGACAGACACGAACCTCACCGTTCGAAGCACCACGGGCTTCACCAGAGATGGCGGGAAGCGCCCCCTCATGCCCGCAAGCGGGTAGTCATTCGCGAAGTATACCGCGCCCCGGCAAGACACCACTGGCATGAGCGGCAACGCATCATTCGTCATGTACATGGCCCGTATTGCGGCCATGGCCGCGCTGTCGTCGAGCGCCGCGTGGTGCGCGAGCCTGTCTATCGCGACAGCAGTCTCGGTGTCGTCCTCTATTACTCGATCTGGCCATAAACAAAAGGAGGCATGGAAATGAACGGACGAATGAAACAACTGGCTTCAACCCTTCTGGCAACTGCCACCCTGCTTGCCGGCAACAGCGCCCTCGCCGGCAGCCACTGGCAACATCGCGAGCGGGCCGCCTTCACCGACCGCGCACGGGTCATCTCGGTTGAGCCCGTCTATCGTCGGGTCGAGGTGCCGGTGGACACGCGCGAATGCCATGAAGCCGTCATCGAGAGCCGGCGAGAGGTGGGTACCACGCCCGGCATGGGCACCCTGGTTGGCACCATCATCGGCGGCGTGGTCGGCAGCCAGCTCGGCCAGGGCAACGGACGCCGGGTAGCCACGGCTGCAGGCACCGTGATCGGCGCTGCGGTGGGCCATGACATGGAGCGCAGGGAAGGCGGCTCACGCACCGTGGTCGAACCGCGGATGGAACGCCGCTGCACGGTACGCACGCGTTATGACGAGGTCGAGGAACTCGAGGGTTACCGCGTGACCCTGCGCTACAAGGGCCATGTCATGACCCGGATGATGGATCATGACCCCGGCCGCTTCGTACGTGTGCGCGTGGTCGTGATGCCGGTCGAGGACTGAGGGCTTCCCCGGCCCGGGC
>RFHG01000533.1 GCA_003696465.1 Gammaproteobacteria bacterium
ACTCCGCCCCCGATCGCCCGAACTGCAAGCGCGGCCGGACGTGCCAGCAACAGGCCCAGCAGCAGTCCGCCGAAACTGGCAACGGCGAGCTTGAGCACATCCAGCAGCGAATCCCAGTGCGGCAGAAACGGCATGTCCAGTGCCTGCCGTTCGCTGAGGCCGGCCGTCGGGAACCAGTGCCAGAACTGCTCACTGGCAAAAAACCCGATCAGCAGGACACCGGCCAGCATGGTCGGTACCGACCACAGCCCCAGCATCACCACCCCGCTGACGACATCGAAGCGCTTGCCGCGCTCGACGGCTGCCCGCACGCCCAGCAGAATGGCCAGCAGGTAAACGACGGGAATGCTCAGAACATTGAGCAGCACGGTGATCGGAACCCGTTCGGCGAGCAGATCGGTGACCGGTCGGCCATACCGGAAACTGCGCCCCAGATCGGTCCCCTTGGTCAGCGAGAAACCGGCCAAATGCCCTTCTTCGTCGAAGGTAAAGCCGATCGGCGAGACATTGTTCAGCCAGCGCAGGTATTGCAACCAGGGCGGGCTGTCGAGCCCGTACAGGCGGTTGTAATAGGCCTCGATTTCCTTCTTCGCCACCGGATCGAGGTTCTGCCCCTCGACCAGACTCTGGGCGCTGATGCCCCCCGGTGAGGCGGCCATCACCGCGAACACCACGATGGTGATGCCGATCAGGGTCGGAAAAATCAGCAACAGGCGGCGAAGAATGTAGGTGGCCATCGGATGGTGCTGCCGTTACTGCCGGTAGCGCTGTTCATCCCTGGGGACATAGACCTCGATGGGCACCAGCCCCAGATTCAGGCCGAGACGGGTCTTTTTCACATTGTGGATGCGCCGGTCGATGAACAGCAGACTCTTGCGTCGCATGAGGAAGGTATAGGGCTGGTCCTCGTGCAGGATGCGCTCGGCGGCATGCCAGAGTTCCATGCGCCGTTTCTCGTCCACCGTGCGGCGGGCCTGCTCGATGAGGTGGTCCAGTTCCTTGTTGCGGTAACCAATGAAGTTATTGCCGCCCCCCTCGATCTGGCTGGAATGGAACATCTGGTAGAGATCGGTCTCCAGCCCGCTGGTCCAGCCAAGCGTGATGGCATCGAAGTCACGTTTTTTCAGCAGATCGATCATCACCGACCACTCCGTCGGTTTCGGGTGCATGAGGATGCCGGCACGGGCATAGAGATCCTTCAGCAGCAGGACCATGCGACGGGTATCGTCATTGCCCTGGAAGAACACCAGCTCGAACTCGAAGGGCTGCCCTGCCTCGTCTTCCAGCACGCCATCACCATCGCTGTCGCGATAGCCGGCCTCGGCCAACAGGGCCCGGGCCTTTTGCACATCGGCCGGCCAGGGGGCAATGGACGGATCATGCTGCGGGCTGCCGGGGTTGAACGGGCTGACGGCGACTTCGGCATAACCCAGAAAGATCTCGTCAATGATCCGCTTGCGGTCGGTGAGCAGGGTCATGGCCAGCCGCACGCGGCGATCGGCAAAGCGGGTGGGGCTGCCCTTGCGTGACTGATTCCAGCCGATGTAGGAGTATCCGGCCACCGGACTCATGTATTCCCAGTGCTGGACGCGTTGCATGAAGGCCGTATCGTCGAGCAGCTTGCGGTACTCGCGCGGGCGGGCGCCATA